>JAEZUI010000075.1 GCA_023421115.1 Bacillota bacterium
TATGTAAAGCAAGCACTTTTATTCAACAACTCACTTTTCAAGGACATAATTGCCCATATAGTTGTTGCAGCTCTCCATGCAGCAAGGTTATAATTCCCTTCTTCTATTGCCGCAAATACTCCTTCTACTCCACCTTTTACACCAAATACACCTAGTATCAGCCTTAACTCAGAAAATGTAGCTAATGCTCCAAATGCTGCTCCGCTTATTGAGCCGTTTATTACACCTTCTATTATATTTCTGCCACCTATTTTTGCATCTATTCCTCCAAATACTGCTCCAGATACCGCACCTATTGCAGCATTTCTCAAGGCTGAAAGTGATACACATCTAATGGTACCTATAACTCCATTAATATCGAAAGATACCAACATTTCCGGTATGGAGAAATATCCTGTTGGATCTGTAAAGTTTACCGGGCTTGCATTTGCATAGAGATACTTATGAAGGCTTGTTGGGTCGTACAAACTTCCACTGTATGGATCCATAGTTATGAAATTTCCCATTGCGGGGCTCATGTACCTTGCCCTCAGGTAGTAGAAGCCGCTGTTTGCATCGTATTGTTCTCCTGCAAACATGTAGCTATTTTCTGTTGTACCGGTTCTGTTTAATATATTCCCGAAAGCGTCATAGACGTAAGTATCGGTTACATTACCCTCTTCATCGGTGAGCCTTCTTGTACTTCCAAGTCCATCGTACTGGAAGTAGCTTGTTACACCACCTCTTGTCTGGCTTATCAGGTCATTTCCATAGGTGTAGTATACCAAGAGATTATCATTGATGTCACACTCTTCAATAACCTGTGCAAGGCCGTTACTGTCTACAAGGTATTTTGTAACTACGCCGTTAGTGGTTTTGCTGATTCTATTTCCTTCCCAATCGTACTCGTAGGTTTCAACATTTGTTGTACCCGACTCGGTTTGGGTTACAGATATCAAGCGTTTTTCACCATAATAAGCATAAGTTGTTGTTGAGTTTCCCTCAACTTTGTTTTTTATGTTGCCGTTGTCATCATAAATGTAGCTATTGCTTCCTTCACTTATAATCCTGTTGTTATCATCGGGGTCATAACCGGTAATTATTCCATTATCATTCTTTTCAAGCCTATTTCCAGCCTCATCGTATTTGTAGCTTATCACTCTGTTACCAAGTACAGGATCGGTTATTCTTTCTTCCTTAAGCCTGTAGCAATCGTCATAATAATATTCCACTATACGCCCATTGCTTTCAGTAAACTTTTTACGCTCTCCGGCATAGCCTAAATCGTAGTGATAGGAGCATTCTACAGATTTACCGTCACGTTTTATTCTGTTAACATCGGTAAGTCTGTTTTGATCGTCATAAATGTACTGGGTATTGTAACCGTCCTGATGCAGTATATATTCGAGATTTCCAACTGCATCACACAAGTATTGGGTTGTCTTGTTATCGTTTGCAATAAACTTGCTCAGTCGGTTGTAAACATCGTATACATAGATAAGTCTGTATCAGTTCAACAAAACAATTTGATATTACCTTTCCATTAGTTTCTTACTTAACTTTCTTATTATCCCAATTTGCTTTTCAAACATCAAATCCCATATATCAAGACATTTTTCTGCTATACTTCTAATCTCAGGCAATGTCGATTCACATGTCTCGTCATATAATCCAATTACCAATTTAGAAATTTCATCTTCTATTACCCAAATACCTTCGTCTCTAGCACATCCATCTTTAATTAAATGATAACTCATTGATAGTATAATATCTTTGTACTCAACCACTGACTTTGATTCTTCTTCAAGATAATGCACAAATGCATGCAATGTTCTGCGGCTTAAACCCGAACTCATTATTTCAATTAAAAAATCCCTATCTCTATCTAAATCAATAAGATTATCATAAAATAATCTTGAGATGGGCATTTCTAAATCCAAAGTACTTGTCTTAAATTTACGTATAATATTTTTAGCCAATGAGTTAAATTCATCTTTATTAAAATAGATAATAGCCATATCAAGAACTGCTTCAGCTTGTATTTCACTCATTGTATCCACATTATTCATTATATCTGCAAATTCATTTTCCAGAATAAACATTTCCGATAGACAATAAGCCCCCATTTTTATTAGTTCTTTATCTTTGGAGTAATAACATTCCTCTATAATTTTTATTATTCGTTCATGATATATAGGATACAATAAAAAGAGCATGTTTTTTGTATCATTGAAACCTGCCAACCTGAGATCTTGTTCATATAGGTTTAAAATTTTTCCTGATGCCCATTCTCTTTCAATGTTATACGAAGGCCATAATGCTAATAGGCTTGCAAATTTTACTACTGGGTCTTCATCCAATGTCAATATTTCAATTGTATCTTTAAACTGTTCAAGCAGGGCATTGTCTTTCCATAATAGCTTAGCAATCGCTTGAACAGCATTCGCCCTTACACAGTTTTTTGTATTACTTTGTAGCATATCAAAACTATTCATTTCTTTATCATCACTATTCGTTTCATTTGGTTTACTTATTTCCGAATTTTTACAGTTAATCGCAATATCCTTAAGAATATCCAATACATTCTGTGACCATTCCCCATTTTTCTTGTTTTCTATAATTGAACAAATATAATCTGCTCTCTGTGATGTGTAATCACATGGATATGTTAAAATCATTGTTTCTAGTAACTCTATCTGTACATTATCTAAATCCTTACTATATGCCACACCACTAAATAAGGAATCAATATACACTTCTAAAATTTCCTCTTTATTTGATAGAACGAGATTTATCATTCTTACTGGTTCTTCAGAAACAGCATTACTAAAATTTGTTGCAAATCCTTCAATAGAACTATCAATTAATCCACCTGATACATATTTCCATCTAGAATGACTTTTATTCTTAAGCTTTTTGTTAGTTAGAATCTCAAGCCACTTTTTATTATTAAGTTTTTTCCCAGCAATTGGTGATTTCACCGTTCCACCATATATATCTAAATATTTATATAAAGTTGTACCTTCAGGAAATCTCCGATTTAAAACATGTAGTAAATCTTTTGCTTGATTGCTTACACGGTTATCGGGAAGAATTTCCAAAATCTCTTTCTGCAAATCACCCCAAAAGCTCCAATATACTTTACAGTTATTTTTTTCCCTATTGTAATCAATTCTACTTCTATATGTATCTTTAGCCCGTGGGGATAGATACCTGAAAACGGTTTTTTCTAATATAAAAAAACTCTTCTCGCTACAAGATTTAGAATGCTTTTCTATTATCTGTTTGGCAAGAAATAATTTATCATTATTACCACTTGTCTCATCAAATATGTTTCTATCAAAGTCACTGCATAAATACATAATTACTACATCACTATATTTCTCTGGTAATCTATATAATCCATCCAATATAATTTCATTAAATAAAGCATTGCCTTTACCCATGAATTCTTTATAACGTTCCAAAAATGTTTCTGGTTTCAAAGCAATTATTGCCGCATTTGCTTTCTTAATTATTTGAATACAAGCCCTTTCAAGACCTCTTCTATGAGAATATCTACCAGACCAATCATCAAACGATAATCTCTTGGCGCTTTCTGTAGGAATGTATGGTAATAATAAATCAACAACCTCCATTCCATTTTTAATTAGAATTTCAGACTCTTCAAATAAATATTCCTCTTCATATTTATAAATATTTTTCTCTTTACTTTTTATTTTATTTTCCAATAAAAACGCTAATATCCGTATTGTTCTCATTTCACAATTTTTAAGCATAGACTTAAAGTCAATATATACATCCTCTATTTGTGGATACCTTTTATAAAATCTCATTCGGAGTTCAAACAACTCATTCGTATCTTGATTTATATCATGATAAAAACATCTTGAGAATTTATTATCATCGTCTTTCGAGTGAAATAAATACTTTTCAATAAAAGCAATATCCTCTATTTCATAATATGGACTCATACTTATAATCAAATTGAAGACAATATCTTTTTTTTGCGAGTTGTTAAACCATTTATCTAAAACCCCACATTGTCTAAGTAACCTAATATATTTAGGCCTTAAGAATATTACGTTATTTATAATATGATTTCCATATATTTCGTTTTCACAGTTATTAATGATAAAATTTTGTATATTTTCATCTAAAATATCTATTTGATTTAATACCTCAAGGAAAACAAATTTAACAAAATATCTAATTTGCTTTGCCTCAAACATCTTTTGACCTGCATTAATAAACTCTTGGCTATCGAACTCAAATAAATTTTGCATAAACATTTGCACTTGATATCTTTTTGAAGGGGTTTGTTTTTCTTTGTTTCCGATAATTTCTGCAATATCTTCACCTTCATAATATCTCTTAAGCATCTTTTCTGCAAAAAAACAGTCTAATATTGATTGATGTGCAAAAGAAGCTTTATTATCTTGAATTATCAAGAAAGCATTTGAAGATAGGAATTTTAAGCATGATTTATTAACACTCAAACTCAATACATTTAATGGAATGTATATTCCACCTTTGTTTTCTAGAAAAGTTACTATTTTTTCTTTAGTAGAATTTAAATCAGCTTCACTCAGTCCAAGTTCAAAACATTTTTCTAATAACTGTTCCCACCATTTTGAAACCAGATTGTTTGCAGTAGAACATTCAGAATATTCTTTGTTTGGATCTAACTTTTGCCATATATATAAATTGCTTGGGATTCTTAGTATTTCTTTCAACTTACTTGTTAATTGTTCATATCGTTTCCCAACAATACCCTTTGCCATTTCATCATCCAATTCATTAACAAGAACCTTATTCCACTTAATAGCATCATCTTTCATATCACTTTTCTTAAATAATGACTTGATATTATTATCATTTTCCAAGTCATAAGTTCGACAAACAAGAACGACAGAAATCTTATATTGTCTTTCAAAATTCAAACTCTCTACTTGATTTATAATCTGAGCACACACTAATAAAGCATCTCTGGAGTGTGATTGTGTCCAACGCAGTGCATCCAACTGATCTAGAATAATCACCGCTCTTTCATTTTTAGAAATACTATGAATACAATGAGCTATAGATGCAGGTAATCCTAAATCTTTGCCCCATTTATCGGCAGTCCCATTCGGGATGCGTTTATCTAATTTAATTGCTATATATGGTATAGTATTTTCTTGACAATAGTTGATAATGTTAACTGTACATCCACTTTTCCCTCTTCCAGCTTTTCCATGTATTATTAGAGAATCTCCTGAATTTATCACATCTCTAAATATAGAGAATTCCCCTCTATTAATCAACCCATTGCTTAACGGAATAAATGATGTTTTATATTCCTGATTCAATTCCTCTAACCTAGGCATGATGCGTTCATCAGTTCCGAGATTTTTAAACCTTATATTTTTTTCTTTTAAAAAAGTGTACAAAACGGACTGATTAATTATCTTTCCTAAAATATCTCCGTCTACTATCCACGCGATAAATGCCTCATAAATTTCTTGTTCATTACCTATTAATAAATAACTAATTTTTGATAAAATTAGCTCTTTTAATTCTGTGTCAGGAAATTGATGATATGCTATTCTATTTAAATAAGAAATACACTTTATTAAATCTAAATCTTTTTCTGGATTTATCTCCATCACTTTACAAAAATTATTAAAGAAATCAACAAATTCTTTGCTAGCATTAAGAATTTGGTTATTATAAAAATCTTTAGGATTGTTACTGGTATTCTTGGCTCTTTCAATTAAATCCTCAAGAAAAGTAAAAACTAAAGGAGATACTAGAGCAACTTTATTCGAAATACCTCTATCCAATTGATACTTCCATTTCGTGAAAATGCCCTTGGCATTTGCAGTTCCATAATCCCAATATTCTTTACTTCCATTTCTTCCTTTACATTGTTGGCCTTCTCTGCTGTCATCTTTTTGTCCAATCCAGATATCAACTCCCCGTTCATCATCACCAAGAGGTTCCAAAACAACATAATCTAATTTCTCATCTAAGACTTTCAGCATTTGGTATATAACCCATCTGATTTCAAATCTATTTCCACCTTTATCTGCTCTGCCTGCTAACTCATAAGGCATACCAAAAACCTCCCGATTTTTTCCTTATGTACAAAGATACCAATTTAAATTCTAGTTGAGTAAAGACTATAATCCTTGCTATATAATCACTATAACATTATAAGCGAACCTGCTTTAGTATAAATTTGTAATCATTTCACATTCGAGATGCATATAGTGGTACCACTTTCGTTCCAAAACTTGCAATCTTGTTCTATATATAGTTAATAGAGAACTTAGCACTATTGATTAGCAATTTCAAGTAAAACTACTTTGAGAAATACTAATAACTATTTTATATAAAAACTCTAGTTTAGTCTACCAATTTTTGCATTTATAAAGCCCTTTGATCTATGCTTAATAAATTGCACATTGCTTAGGTAATGTACCTTGCCCTCAGATACTAACATCAGATGTTTGCATCATATTGTTCCCATGTATACTTATGGCATCCTCAAAAAGATTAACAATATTTATTTTAACTAAAATTTATTTTGGGTAATAGATAAACCTAGATTGCTCTAAAAAGATTATTTGTTATTTCTTCAATTGAAGAAGTGTCACCAATTTGCAAGTACAAAAGAAAAAAGGCCACATCAGCACACTGTGTGACCTTTATACCATATTACTAACCTAGCAAGTACAGGATTATTTTGCCCTTCTCACGGTTTGGAAGTACAACATAAACATAATCGCTGCCATAGTCCTTTAGCTGATCTCTATTACCATCTTTAATCTCATATTCCTTATATACCTTCAAGCCATATTGTTCCAAATAGTGGCTTTCCAACTGCTCTTTCCTAGTAAAGAATCTTGTCCATTCAAATTCTGAAGAAAGTTCCCTCCTATCAACGACAAAACCAACTGTTTCAAAACTTTGCATCGTCACTGAAATTAACAAATCAAGGATATCTTCAAATTGGCTTTCACTTAATCCATCTAAGTAAATATCGCATACACAAAGTTGCCCTTCATAAGCTAATTTTATAGAAATATCATCCATTTGAGGCCACCAAAATTGAATAAGATAGTTACTTAGATCTGTAGATTTTTTATATAATTCTTCCTTTTCTACTTGAAGCATTTCACCGTCTGAAGACCATACCTGAACTTTATTTGATTTAGGCAATTCAAGTTTTATTTCTTTGGTGTTTAAAAGTACTTCTATTATTTGAAGCAGTTCTATACTTGGTAGTATAGAAAACAAGTTTGCAATACCTCTTGGCATAATATCCCCCATTTAATCGAAAATCACAACATTATCTGCACCCAACTTCTTTATAACAAAGTTAATTATTTTAGCTCTTGTGCAGTTCAATAGAAAACAATAGGCCAATAGATTTTCACCCATCGACTTAAAATTAATACTGATTATAAATTCATTATTTTATGGTTGAAAGTACCAAATGTCCAATTCAATTCAAACCAAAACAAAATATTTTAATAATTTATCAACCATTTCTATTGAAACATTTAAACTTTCCAACCAGTCTTTTGATTCATATAGCTGTTTTAAAATATCTTCTCTTTGACTTTCACAAATAGAATTTATATCTGTTTCATTATCAATATATTGTTTAATATTGCTAAAACAATTGACTTCTTTATTATCAACATAACATCCATCGAATATTTCAATTAATTCACCTAGTTTATAGTATTCATCATCATTAATCTTAATTACCATTTCACACCTCAATCCAATTTGAAAATTCTGTTTATTATATTACCTGGGTTAGCAGATGTCGAGTGTTCTGCACGCTGTCCTATAATTTGTAATTCTGTGAATCCTTGTTCTTTTGCTAACATTTTAGTTGAGTTTATCCAGGCTTTCATCTCTGATACACCAACTTGATTGGGAACATCTCCTTTATTGGAATATATAGATACATCTTTTAGAATAACTCTATTCCCATTAACTTCTACTTCAGCTAACGCACCAACCTTAATTCCATCTTTTTCAATATAGTTTTCAAATAATTCTCCATTCTTTAAAGAAGGTCCACATTCGGCATTCCCTAATAGCAATCGTAAAGAGGGAATTTTTGTAGCACTTGGTTTTCAAGTGCCATTTGTAGAAATTATATCATTTTCTTTTTGGAGTTATCAAGCTCTTCAATCAGTTGAAGTTCCGGATTTCTGTATTCTGTCTTGTAGGTCATCATACCCCATATGATATTTACAAGCCTTCTTTGCAGACAGTTCAAGGCTTGACGTTTTGTCTTTCCCTCGGAAACCTTTTTTTGAAAGTAGTTGTGAAAGCACTGTCATAAAGTTAATAATGAAATAAATGGAATTAATGTAAAAAAAGAAAAAATATTTTAAAAACCGCCTAAAATTTCGAAAAAACACTTGACTTTTTCAAAACAACCTAACAATCAAAAAGGATACCGTTACTTGGTATATCTTAATGATATGGAAGTGCTCAAAGATGAGAAAACTCAATGTGTTTAAGACAGCATTAAATGATATAGGTGAAAAAATAAGGGATTACGCATTTATGTGCTTTGCTAGAAGAGATCCAAGTTATTTCAGTAGAGAAGGGAAAATAGGATTTGTGAATTTAGTTGGATTTATGCTCAATTTTATTAGAAAGTCACTGCAAATGGAACTTGATTTATTCATGGATATGCTCAATAAGCAGAAAACCATTAGTAAGCAGGCTTTTTCACAAGCTAGACAAAAAATATCTCATGAAGCATTCAAGGAAATGTTTATGGATACAGCAGATATGGCATATAACATCGAAGATATTGATACGTTTAAGGGTTTAAGAATATTCGCAATAGACGGAACAAGTTTAGCTCTTGAAAATAGTCAAGAACTTGTAAATTTTTTCGGATGTTCAGGCAGAGGCGCTACATCAGCCACAGCAAGAGCTTCAATCTTATATGATATTTTGAATGAATGTATTATAGATGCCAATATAGAAAAGTTTTCATGTGGAGAAAGAGAAATGGCATTAAGTCATATAGAAAAGTTGAGAGGTATGGGAGATTCAAATAACCTAATTATATTTGATAGAGGATATGTGTCTTCTGAAATCATTTCAGCGCTATTAGATGCCGGAATTCATTTATTAATGAGGGTTAGAAAAAAGTTCAACAGTGAGATTGATGCAATGACTTCTGATGAAGGAATTGTTACGATAACACATGACAATAAAAATTATGACTTGCGAGTTGTAAGAGTAATGCTTGATTCGGGTGAAACTGAGACATTGATTACAGATTTGAATGAAGATATGTTTAGAACAGAAGAATTCAAAGATTTGTATTTCAAAAGATGGCCAATTGAAACTAGATATGACGTAGTGAAAAGCAAGCTCCAGCTTGAAAACTTCACAGGGAAGACAGTATTATCGGTTTTACAAGATTTCTATGTGAGTATGTTTTTGTCTAATATGTCGGCGTTTGCAAAGTACATAAGTGATGCAAAAATTCAAAAGGATAATGAAAACAAGGAATTGAAGTATGAGTATAAAACAAATAACAATATATTGATTGGAAAACTTAAAGACGAACTAATACTTGCGTTACTTGATGAAAATCCAATAAGACGTGAGAGGCGTATGAAAAAAGTAGTTGCTGAGGCTGCAAAAAACCGGGTGCTAATACGACCTGACAGAAAGGTTGAAAGAAAACTGCCAAGGAAGAAACGATTTCACATGAATAAAAAAGATGTGTTGTAATTTTATGGGATATTAGATTGATGACAGTGGTTGTGAAAGTATATATTTCTGGCTTTCTTTGATTGGGAAACACTTATGAGACTTAGAGCAAGGCTGTAAAAAATATGGTGAAGTGCTTTGTTTCCTCTTGTGTCTGCAAATTGAGCTTCACTTTTCCCTGATGCTTGCGTTATAGGGGCAACGCCAGAATACCGGGCTAGCTTGGCAGGTTTTGAAAACCTTGAAATATCGCCTATTTCAGATATTAGACCTGCTGCAATTGCAGTACTTACGCCACGTATACTAGTAAGTTTGTAATCAAAGTGTTTAAGCAGTTCTTCAAGCTTCTCATCAGTGGTGCGTAATTCTTCCATATTTGACCTTATCATTTTAACTACGGAAATAACAGTTGAATCTCTGATTTCCTGATGCTCAATAGTTGTATCCCCATCCGCTTTAAATCTACTAAATTGAAATCCTTATTTGTAGGCATTACAGTTCCATTTTCTGTGACAATAAAGTCTGTTTTTCCCGAACTACTTGAACCTTGATCTGCTATTCTTTGTTTCTCTAGTGTAGCAGCTCTTCTTGGTGAAATTTTTGGTTCTGGCAATAACTTAGTATCACCAACTCCCGCATTATTGAAGTCAGCAACTATATATTATTCCTGATTGCTTTTAACTCCCTTTTAAAAAACAAACAGTATATAAACCCTTCATGAAGGCTATTTTTAAATATTTTACCATAGCATTTTTACAATTGAAATACTCTTTATCCTGTATTTCCGTTATTGCTTGAACCTTCAAAACTTTATTCCTGAACCTTCTCAAACGGTTTGTATTCCGTCTTTGTCCGCATCATTCCATAAATTATTCTAACAGCCCTGCGAGACACACAAACAAGGGCTTGGGGCTTCGTTTTACCTTCTTTAATTTTACCTTCAAAATATTCTCTAAACACTGGATGCCTTGGTTTGCCTGATGGCGATATTTGCACCAACTGAATAGCCAAAAAGTGAAATATAGCATTTAAAACCCTGTTTCCCTGCCTGCTCCTTTGGTCTTTGCCTTTTCCTGCTGAACTGAAATTTACAGGACACACACCGCAAAACTGAGCCAATTTATCAGAATTCGGAAACCTTTCAACATTGCCAATTTCGGAAATAATGTTAGAAGCAGTAATTAAATTGATTCCGGGCATTGTTTGGAGTTTATAGCCTGTCAATTCAACAAGTCTTTCCAATTCATTGTCAATGTCCTCATTTTCCTGCTTTTTAAACCGTATTTCCCTTACAAGGCTTTTAATAATCAAGTCCCTTTCATATTGAAAGTCCTTTTCCTTTGGGCTGTTCTGCTCCGATAATGTCAATATCATTTCTGCCTGTTCCTGCTTCATTCCCTTATGTATTGCCCTCAATTCCTCTAAAAGTAACTCTGGCGTAACACCCTTTAAATGCTGTGGGTGTGGGTACTTTTCCCAAAATAACAAAGCTGTTTTATTATCCACATCACAAAAATATTTCTTGTAACTGGGGTAAACAGTAGTTAAATTGGAATTCAACTGATTCTTAGCAATAACAATTCCTTTAACAAGGCTGTTTCTACGTTTTACCATTTGGCGAATAGTCCAATGTAAATCGTTGTGTTCTTCATCTGGCAAAATGTCCACCATGTCACGCAAAACCTTGGCAACACAAAATGCATCAAACGAATCATTTTTCTTACTCATTGGAGCACTCGACCGCATGGAATCAGTATAAGCAGGGTTTACATGTTTCACAGTAAATTTATGTCCTAAAAGGTAAGATGCAAAATTCCTTCCAAATCCTCTTGTATCTTCAAGCCCGAAACATGGGGTTAAATCCTTATAAATCTTTTTTACATCCTGCATGAATTTATCAAATTTTGAAGGTCTATTTTCAAAGGTGATTTCACCTAAAATATTAGTCCAACAGTCTATTACGACTGCAACATGAATATCTTTATGCATGTCGATTCCTATAAAAGCTGTTTTTCTTTTTTCGTAAATATTTATCCTCTCCTTTTTTCCTGTCTCCACAAAACCTATCGGCAACCGCACTTTATGAGCATTAAGCCTTTCGACCCTGCAAGGGAGTTGTAAACCTGTCTATTTTTTATGTGACAAATTACGTGAACATGGCTTCACGAGCCTTATTTACATTTGATTTCTTTCAATTACAACATTTACAAAGCACTGATAGCCTGATGTTTAGCAGGCCAATTCCTTTTTACACGTTGCAGAATATCCTTACAAACTTTCATAACATGAGATTTACAGGCTTCAATATCAACTGGAATTTACCAAAATGCTGAACCCTTGACATCCCAAAAACGGATTGTTTTTACGGACGTACTTTCACATTAAACTTTCTTCCAGCCTCTTGACTTCAGGGCTTCTTCTGTGTATTCATCACTTCTGAAATTATTAATGCTTTTTCTGAATTTAATGTTTTCAAATAAAATAGAATCATCCAATAAAATGATTTTTTTAATCCAACCGCTGCTTAATTCTTTTTCCCATATTTGATTTGGTAAATGGCTTGAAAAGTACAACCTTAAAGCCTTTTCAATAATTGCATTACCTCCGCAACCTTCTTCTTTTGCTCTCTCTTTGGTTTTATTTAAAATATCTTCTTCAAGTATTGTTGTGTAACGTGCTTTCACAATCTAACCTCCAATCAAAAGTGAAGAAAGAGGACTATCCAGCCCTCTTACGCTTTAACTTCCAGACATTCTTCCAGCCCTTATCTAAAAGGGCACTATCAGAGTAACACTTGGGGTCATTCACATTGATGACCTTGCGACTTCTGATACTCTCAAAAGTGACCTTGCCCGGACGGACAACCAGCTTATTCATCCAACCGCCTTCAAGCTCTTTTTCCCATATCTGAACAGAATCAAAGGAAAAATACAACATTAGGGCATCTTCAATAATCCCACTGATAACATTCACCCCATCAAGGGAAGCCCTAGCTTTTGCAGCACAATACAAACCTTCATCAATACTGGTAACAATCTTAACCTTAGACATACAAAAACCTCCGCACATATAAAACTAAAGACCTCTAAACCAATCAATAATATAAAGGGTAAAACGGAAGCAGCGGGCAAAACTGCCATACTTCCTGTAATATGTACTATAATGATGATGCCTTCTCATAACTCTCAACCTCCACACCCTCACAGTCAACAGCCTCAACAAGTTTAATAACTATCTGGCCTTTTGTAACCTCAACTACAATCTTTCTTCCGGGCTCAAACCCAAAATGGCAAAGCCATGCACCTGATACCACCACAGAAGAAGAATCTTCTTCCATCCAGAATGCCGAAACCTCAGATAAACGAACCATAAAAAATACCTCCTTAACGTATACAGGCTCTCTGCCTGCTCTCATGTGCGGCACAGATTACCGTCAAGTGAATTATTTGTCAATACATTTTATTTTTTTATTTTTGAATCTTGAGAGTTGATTATTACAATAAAGAATGGATATGAATAGCAGGAGAGAAAGCAAATCTTTGAAGTCCCTGACGTAGTGAGTCAAGAGGAAATTCGTCCCCCCCATTTTCAAGAAAGCCAGCGAAGCTTTACATAAAGGGACTGTAAGTAACTATGTTAGCAGCTTCGTAGTTACTTGTAGTGTCAGGATTGGAGAGGCATACAATAAAAGATTTATTGTGTGCCTCTCCAATCCCCGTATGTGGTATATGCGTCCTTATTATAGGTAAGAAAGTAGTTTTGTAGTGAATGCTTTTGATTAAAATTTCAAATCAAAGATGTGTTGTTTTTATCTAAACATCGAATTTTAAAACAATGGCAAAATAAATGTAAAAATTTGTAGACTTAAATTGAAATTTTATATAGAATAGTTAGTAGTATTTCTCAAAATAGATTTCATTTGAAAATTACTAATATAAGTTGATTTTTATAATGTAACTAATGTCTATAATCGGCAGTTCAAGCAACTGAATGTATTAGCAATAATGCGCTTGAAAAACAGTGAAAGGTACTTACTAAACTGGTATGTACCAACATTATTTTTGAAGAAAATACGAGTGTTTTATGGAGGAAAACAATATGGCAAGAGAAGGAACTGCAGTGCTGTTGAAAAACATCAATAACATCGCACTCGAAACAGAAAACGAGCACTATATAAAGCACAAATACAACATTCCAAATTACCAGCGTGGGTATCGCTGGGAACGTGCAGAAGTGAAGGCTTTATTGGATGATATTTGGGATTTTTTAAATAACACTGATGCTACCGCAGAAAAATATTGTCTACAGCCTATTGTACTAAAGTTAAAGGATACATCTTCCGAAATCGGATTTATACAGGGCATAGAGTCGCAGCAATATACACTTCGTACATGGGATGTGATTGATGGACAGCAACGACTTACAACTTTATATTTGATTATGCAATATTTAAGCCCGTCATTGGGTGGAGAAATATATGAGCTTTCTTATTCCAGTCGCGGGACGGAAGAAAAATTACTGGTATGGCAAAATGATCTAACGGACTATAATCCCAGAAAGCAAGTTCCACAACCATTGTTAGAGTATCAGACCGGCGATGATCTGGATATTTACTTCATGGCAAACGCTTTAAAGGAAGTTGACTCATGGTTTGCTAAAAAGTTGAAAGAAAATACCAATCAGAACGTTAAGCAAAAATTTAGCACATTTCGTGAGTGTGTTCACGTCATTTGGTATGAGATTGCGTCCACAGGGGGGGAAATTGAGGCAATTGATCTATTTACGCGACTTAATATTGGAAAAATACCGCTTACGAATGCAGAACTCATCAAAGCAATTTTACTCAAGCAAAATAGTACACCAAATGAGCGTCTTCAACAACAAAAAGCACTTGAATGGGATCAGATCGAAATTAGCCTTTCAGATGATGAGTTTTTCTATTTTTTATGTAATACAGCGGGTGCTTATGAAACAAGAATAGACTATCTTTTTCTCCTGAACTATTTAATTCATCGTATTCAAAAACAACAATCAGAACAAATACCGGATGGCTATGGATTGTTTTCCTTCTATGCAGAATATTCAGTCTCTAATCCGGAGACTAACGTTTGGGAAGAAATAAAATCGCTGCATCAACTGCTATGTCAGTGGTATAAAGATCATAATATATATCATAAAATTGGATTTTTAATTGCATGTTGCCGTTATCAAAAAAAGAGGAAGGTGCAAGACGAATCCTTACAATTGCTTGCAAAGCTGATTGCGGAATATGAAAAGACAAAATCGAAAAAAGCTTTTATGAACGGAATCGAAAAAAATATTTGCAATACTGTTAGTGCTTTTTATCCAAAGCTAGAAGATCAGAAAGAATACTTGCCTCTGATTGAATTAACTTATCTAGATCATCGTGACGTTATAGAGCAATTACTATTGTTGTTTAATGTGCTTTCCATGGAACAATCTTCATCTGGCGCTATTCGGTTTTCATTTAATCGTTTTTTACCAAAAACAAAGGGCGACGAATGGAGTTTGGAACACATTTGCCCACAAAATCCGGAGGAGTGTAACTCTACTGAAAAGCAAAAGAAGTGGATTGATTTTTGTTTGAATGAGCTAAATGGACTAAGAGAAAAAAATATCGCTAACGAAACAATGATGAAAGAATGTGAAGTTGCTTTAGTTGAACTACAAAAGGATAAGGATGTTTTGACAAATTCAGGAACTTCAGATCCACTTTCTTCCGATGAAATTAATCGCTTGGCGATTCTATATCAGAAGGTGGGCAGTGAACTTACTGCCGACCACAGCATTCATTTGATTTCCAATCTGGCACTTTTGCCTCGGAGCATTAATTCAACGCTTAGTAACGAGTTGTTTTTTCAAAAGCGTCTACTCATGATGAGATATGACAAGAACGGAAGCTTTATTCCTTTGTGTACACATAATGTTTTTTTGAAGTATTACAGTCGCATGGATACACAACTCTATTTTTGGACAGAAAGCGACAGAGACGCTTACTATGAAGCAATTGAAAAGAGTCTGTATACATATTTACCAAAGGGGGCTGTGAAAGATGAGTGAACTTCTTCAACCCGTTCAGAACCAACAATACACTTTCTTGTATTTATTGAAAGAGTGCTCAGTGAGAATTCCTATTATTCAACGCGATTATGCTCAGGGGCGTAAGACAGATACCGCTGAACAGATTAGAAACTCTTTTCTCGACAGTATAGCAAATGCCATAAAACGTGCAAAAGAAGATGAGATAACACCTCCACTCAGCTTGGATTTTATATATGGTACAATTGTAAATAATAATATTCTGGAACCGATTGATGGTCAGCAACGCTTAACTACACTGTTTTTGATCCATTGGTACTATGCTGCAAAGGAAGATCGGGGCGATGCTTGTAATCTGCTACAAAAATTCACTTATCAGACAAGAACGTCATCCACAGAATTCTGTAAACGTCTGTGTGATCATATGGATGTTTTTAGGAAAAAAACGGAATTCGACAATTCTTTATCAGCGGCCATTCAGGACTCGTCTTGGTTTATGCTGATATGGAAAGATGATCCGACAGTATCTGCAATGCTTACGATGCTTGATACAATCGATCGGCATCCAGTACTAGGAACGCTTGATGATGTGTATTCGATGTTCGAAAATAAATCTCCTATTATATTTCAGTTTCTCCCTATAGAAAAATTTGGCAAGGGCGAAGAACTTTACATTAAAATGAATTCTCGTGGTAAGCGCTTAACCGATTATGAAAACTTTAAGGCTCTTTTTGGGAAACATCTTAATAGAGAAACGGCTTTATCTAAGGATTACTGGAACAACATCGATGGTGTATGGAGTAAAAATTTCTGGAATTTTATTTCAAAGCGATACAAGCTGAAAGGCATTCCTGTTGAGCAATATAGTTATCAAGTGGACAATACGATCTTGTGTTATTTATGGTTACAATTTGAAATGATTTGGAGTAAAGGTACAAAAGTCCAAAGAACGGTGAGCCCGTTTTATAGCGGTGGTGCAGTACGGTTCAATTTTGAGCTTGTGAGGGACAGCATTTTCAACAGTCCTAATATTTTAGGTCTAAAAACTGAGGAGCTATTATTGACTTCATTAACGATATCTGCTGATTTTTTCAAGCAGCTAAATGAAATAATTGGAAATGGTCCTAAGGCATTAACTTTATGGGATAAGGACGACAATTTGATTGATACATTTCTGCCGATGGAAACATTAAAAGACGGCGTGCTGACGATTGATTCCAAATCCTTATCCTACATGCAAAAAATTCTCGTTTTTTCTGCAATTTCCTGGTGCACAAAATATGGAGCTGTACCAGACAATGATACTGATAAGTCACGCTTGCAGGAATATCTACGAATTATACGAAATGCTCTTACACGAATACGATATGTGAGGTCAAGGCTAGAAGGGGAATATACTCCCGATCTTAGATTTGAGAATATTGGCAATATTGTCAAATTTATTACAGAGCATTTGTTTTCTAATATTGCCAACACCGGATATAAGGTTTTGGCAGAAATTGATGACAAGGTAATCAACAGTATGTTTTCACAAATGGCAGAAGAAAAACAAAAAGCACTCTATGTTGCAAAAAACTCATCAGTTTTAAAAAATTACCATGAGGCTGAAGACTTTCCGTTTTTACGTGGGACAATCGGTCAAATTCTAGATGCACAAGGTCAGCTCGTTTTGTCACCACCATTACTTTCTGAACTCTTTACTCCATGCAATGAAATAGGGTTGCTTCTAACCCGAGCTTTACTTGCAACAAGTGGGGATTTTTATCTGCCAATTACAAACGAAAGGGTTCGGTTTGGTGGAAAGACTGAAAATCAGTGGCTGGTTGGTCTTACAAATTCTAATGAAAAAGTAAAACACGCTTTTTATTTATTTGCAGACAGCTATAAGAGATTAAGGCAAACGCAGCCAGATTGCGAACATACTCTAAATGAAATTATTAAAGAGTATTTATCAAAACCGACTCCTTGGATTTCTTTAAATAACGAAGAAGACTGGCGGTACTATTTTGTGAAATATCCGCAGTGCATAGAGTCTTGCAATTTTTCGGAAAGTGCATTTTTACATCCATTGAATGAAAATTTGGAAAATCAACCGATATTCATATGGAATCCCTCTACGCCGTTTGCTTGTCGCACGGTATTAAATGGTATTCGGCGCACAAGACCACATATCAACACATTTACATGGATTGCTGCACAGGATACACGGATATCTGGCTATTTTGATGCAACTTCTTCGTGGCAAAGCGGCAATGAAAACTGTAATGCAGTTTTTTATAAAAATGACCAAAAAGTCGAAGTGACCTGCATAGAAGATGGATTTCTGATGAATGGAACACCAATAAACGCAGATGTATATTGTGATAGAGTCGAAAAACTTGTTCAAGCAATTCAAAAGATTTGAAAGTTTTATTTATCAAGCAGATGAATTGCCCATTATGTTTATGATTAGTCTTTTTAAGGTAAGTATAAACTTCCCATTATCCATATAATTATTTATTAAGAGGTTACACTAAAAGCCTGTTTTATAAAAATAGCAATTACTTAATTACACTTGATAATTTACATACGGGAGCCTAGGAAAAGCATACAATAAATCTTTTATTTTATGCTTTTCCTAGGCTCTGATAATATAAGTTTCTTTGAAGCAGCTAACGTAGTTACTTAAAGTCTATTTATGTAAAGCTTCGCTGGCTTTCTTGAAAATGGGGGGGACGAATTTCCTCTTGACTCACTACGTCAGGGACTTCAAAGATTCGCTTTCTCTCCTGCTATGCATATCCATTCTTTATTGTAATAATCAACTCTCAAGATTCAAAAATAAAAAAATAAAATGTATTGACAAATAATTCACTTGACGGTATCGTGCGCACCGATATGAGAGCAGGCAGAGAGCCTGTATACGTTAAGGAGGTATTTTTTATGGTTCGTTTATCTGAGGTTTCGGCATTCTGGATGGAAGAAGATTCTTCT
>JAEZUI010000088.1 GCA_023421115.1 Bacillota bacterium
TGCTCTGCATTTCTAAAAAGCATTTGGTTCACCTCGCTTTCTCCGAGATTGCTCGCAGCCTCTATGATTCTTTGCACTCGTAGAGCAAATGCCTGAATCTCTATCTCTTTCAAAAACAACCCGAGCAAGTCTTCATATAAAATAGGATTTGGATTCACATATCTTTGCTGGCTTCGGAATGTTCCGCAGGCACGAGGCGTAAAGCCAGGAATAAGTTGCATTTCTATTTCTATAGCAGCGAGAGGTGTATCTCTCATAAATCTTGTAATCACTTTAATCAGTCCTTTCTTTTTCTGGAAATCAGGCAACAAAAAAGAGGTTATGTTTTTCAGTAACGAAGAACATAACCTCTTAAGCTTTATATAGTTGTTTTGATATTTTAAAATTTAGCATATTAAAGTATGACCAAAAATTAAAATTTGCTCGTACTAATTCAGCAAAAATTATGAATTAAAACATTCATTTTATTTATATTTGCTCCTTAGTATCTTCGACATTGCCAAATTATTATCTTCTCCTTCCTCAATAACTTCCAATATATCTGTCAGTTGTTCCATCAATTCTAGCATCAATTTTATGGATGCAAACTCTAAATTACCACGTTCTGCTTCAACTACTCCAATTGAAATGCCAATAGAGTGATAAGTTTTATTCCTAATTTGTTCATAAAGTTTGTATTCTGAGGAATTAGTAAGTTTTAGTAACATCGCCATTGGCTTTATCTGATCCATCTTCTCCTTACAAGCGATTTCAATAACTGTATTTAAATATATTTTTTTTAGTCTACTTTTATCCCCATCGTATTCATCTAATTCAAAACGTACATATAAAAATTTGGCTATTTTTTCAAATAGGCTATATAATCTGATAATTGCATAATCGTAATAGTAATAATAATCTGTAATTTGCGAGTCTATATGTTTAAATTTAACTTCAAATGGCTGAACTATGGCAAGCATGAATTGAATTGTTCTAATTAGTTCAACACTCCGATAAGCAACATCAATATTGTATTCTAAAATTTGAATAGTAGGTGGTTGTTTAAATATTAATGCAGGATACATATTAATTTCATCTGCTATAGCTTTTACTCTATCTCTAACTTTAAATAAACGTATAACTATATCATCTGCTTTTATTACAAAGTTTTCTTTAGTTTTGCTTATATCATCTATTATAAACTGTACTTCTGATGTGAAATCATATTTATAGAAATCAATATTATTAATACAAATTTGCTCTTCCAAATCTATATTAATTTTTAATAGAGAAAAACACTTTTTAAATATTTCGTTGAAATATTCTAATTGTTTTTCTAATTTTTTTATTGTATCCTTTTTATTTTTCCTAACCGCCATATTAGATTGCCATACAAATTTTTCATAAAAATCTTTATCTAAAATAGGATTCCCATACTGATCAATTGTATATTCTAACTTATCATTAAAATCTATATTATAGTCCATTAAATGAACAGAAATATCATGTTCGTTATTGTTTCTATCTAGCTTTAATTTTCCAAAAGCATTATCTCCAATTAATTTTTGAAGCACGTCTTTTATTTCAATATCTAAATCAGAACATTTTTTCAGCTTTTTATATAAAAAATCCCAAGTGTTATTCTGAGGTACTACATCAAATTCAATTTTGTATACAATTCCCAAAAAATTCAGAATGCGTTCCCACATCATATTGACATCAAGTACAGCATAATCACAGTAATAATTTCCCATAAACAACTCTTCATCATTGTAATTTTGCATTGACAATTCATACATATATATATTTACATATGTACACTCACATAATTTAAGTGCATCTTCAAGTAAGGACACTATTATGTTACCTTTTTCAGTTTTCACTTCTTCTTTTACAAGTTTAATTTGGCAATAGTACAAACCTACTTGCTTTTGTAGTAATCCAAACAACTCTTTTTTTGTCATAAATAATCCCCCTATTTTTGGATCATGATTAAAAACACCCTATGTCATCTATATTTTCCCCTAAAAATCAGGGCAAAAAACGGGCATTTTTCAGCCTAATTTTTGCCCATTTTTTACTCTAAAACCACAACATATTGTGGTTTTAGTGCTCTATTTTTCGTTTTTACCACAACGTGTCATCAGAATCACCGTCTCAACGTGTACCGTCTGTGGAAACATATCCACCGCGCAAACCTTCTCCACTTTATACCCATTCTCCTGCAAGATCACCAAATCCCTAGCCAAACTAGTCGGCTTACAAGAGATATAAACCAATCGATCCACTCCATAATCAATAATCTTCGTAAGCGCCTTCGGATGAATCCCATCTCTTGGAGGATCCAACACAATCAGATCCGGCTTATCTTCAATATCATCAATCACCTTCAACACATCACCAGCTATAAATTCACAGTTACTCAATCCATTCAGCGTAGCATTCTCTCTAGCCGCAACAACTGCTTCTTCAACAATCTCAACCCCAATTACTTTCTTAGCAACTGGTGCCATAATCTGCGCAATGGTTCCTGTTCCACTATATAGGTCAAAGATTAACTTATCCTTTGTCTCACCAATATAATCTCTGGCCTTCTGATACAAGACTTCAGCTCCCAATGAATTAGTCTGGAAGAAAGAAAAAGTAGATATCTTAAATCGAAGCCCCAATAACTCTTCAAAGAAAAACTCCTGTCCATAGAGTACATTCGTCTTGTCACTTTGAACCACATCCGCAAGACTATCATTAATCGTATGAAGAATACCAACTAATTTTCCTTCTAATGGTAATTCTAATAATCTATCCTTTAAAGGAGTAAGCTCCACTTCTTCCTGACTAGATGTAATCAGATTAACAAGCATTTCACCTGTTCTAGCTGCTCTTCTAATTAATAAATGACGTAAATATCCCTGATGAGACAACTTACGATAAAAGGACGTTCCAAGTTCAGTAAAATAATCTAATACACATCCAAGCACCAAACCAAAGTCTTTATCCACAATTTTGCAGTCCCTAGCGGTGACAATATCATGAAAACTACCTTTTTTATGTAGTCCAAGTGCTAAAGGACCATCTTTTACTTCATCTCCAAAAGAAAATTCCATTTTGTTACGGTAAGCCCATTCCGTAGGACTCCCAAGAATTCCTTCAAATTCATAATCATCACAGACAGCATCAATTAAGTCTTTCACCTGACCCGCTTTCATCTGTAACTGATTCTCATAACTTAACGTCTGATACGTACATCCACCACAAGCACCGAATTGATCACATTCTCCTTTTCTCGTTTCCAATGGAGATCGCTCTAACACTTCTAAAACTCGCGCCTCACAACCTCCACTACGCACTTTATTCACAGAGAAGCGAACTTTCTGTCCCGGCATGGCATTTTTCATAGTGACTTTTTTCTCTTCCATATGCAAGATTCCCTTATTAGGAAAATTAACTTTCTCAATAATACCTTCATAAACTTGTCCTTTTTTCATATTGACTCCTATTCATTTTTTCTACCATTTACTAATATGAAACCTATTTTCATATTTAATATTTCAATATTATTTATTCTATATTTATATCTGTAATTAACAATTTTTTCACTCAAATTTTTGCTATTACTAATTTTTTGTTTTACTAATCTTTATTATTACTTATATTATTACTATTTTCTTTATTAATTCTTTTAACTGTTTATTATTATTCTAACTTGTTATTTCTTATTATTTATTCAAAGTTATCTTTCTAATTTCTTATCCACGCATTATGGTAATCCAACAAAAGCCCCCTAAACAACCTAGATTGGTCAATTTGCATTTCACAAACTACACCGAAGTGATACACAATATAATTTGAAGAGCAACTGTTATGAAGTCGTTGGTACTTAGTTCCTGTATTATAGGAACTTACGTACCACTACGAACTTCATCCAAGCGAAAGAGTGTT
>JAEZUI010000234.1 GCA_023421115.1 Bacillota bacterium
ACTGGTAAAGGAGCTTTTGGTCTAAAAGTAATGACTTCTAAATACGATAAGATTTATTGCCTACAGCATATAGATAGGAGGCCGCTATACTATGCAAATCGATATTTACGAGAATGTTTTTATTGGCAATTTTATTTATACTCTTGGAATACAGGTTGGAAGGATTTTGTGCCAGGATAAGGAACAACTCCCAGCATGTATCAACTTATTACAACAGACTCCTGCTGATAGACCTCTTGGTGATTTATTTGCATCATTTCCTGGAGTATCATTTTTGATAGAATTCAAACGAGAAAGCAATAAAAGTTTAAAAGAACAAAAAAAACTCAAAATTCTTCGGAATGAAATTAGGAATAAAGGTGAAATGACTAAGATTAGTAAGTCTGCGCATTGGTTTTTACAAATGAAAACGCCAAACAGTCAAGAGTTTCAGACTGTAGCCGTTCCATATTTAGAGATGGATAAAATAGATACCTATTTAGATGAGAAACATACATTTGACTCTTTTATTGAAAAGATTGTAGAACAGATTTTCAATTTTAGAGAAACTAGCGGAGAAATAAACGTCGGAGTTTCTGAGGTAGAAATGTCAGCATATCTTAAGTTTCTTGGGCAAATTTACCGTAAGTCAGGAGTAAAGTCGGGGGGACTAGTTATGACTGTATCACCTGATGGTGGATTTACATATATAGTAACAAATGACATAACTCAGATGTTGGAAAAACACAAAACTATAGTCAGAAAACATCAGCTTGAGCTAAGTAGAAGTTCACAATTGAGTTATGGCGGAATTGAAAGGTAAGTTGTTGTAAATTTAGAGAGCAATGAGGGCAGGCCTAACCGTGCATTTCGTCAGCTTGGCTCAGCTCGTTACTGACTTGAAAAAGAGCCATGCAGATCGGCAAACTTGACCGACGCTGGAAAATCTATACAAGGCTAGCCATGTTGATCATTGATGAGGTTGGGTATGCACAGATCGACCGGGAGGCAGCGGAGTTAATATTTCAGTTAATTTGCTTTCGCTAGGAGAAAGGCAGTATCATCCTCACTAGCAACAAATTCTTTAGCGACACCGTAATTTTAACCGCCTTTCTGAATCGGCTACTGCACCATGCTCATGCCATCAACATCCGAGGAGATACCTGCAGGCTCAAAGACAGACTGAAGACTGGCGTAAAAACGGTGCCGCCAGCTGACATCCATGCAACGGACAAACCGCCGATAGCCTGATCGGCGGTTACGAAATCCGGTATATTATTTCCGGCGTGTGGGTCATTTTTCAACCGGCGATTGGGTCAGATTAACTCCGGAGTTGACAGTAGCGTAGTATCGTGCATGCTGTTATAAATAAGCATACTGATATTGCAGATAGGGGTGAATAAATTGGATTTGAACTCAATGGAAACTATGTTTTTAAATGATTGGGTTCAACATGATTTTTCGACGTGGAATGAATCTGACATAAGAGAAGACTTTATTGCCCCCTTATTAAGAATGCTTGGCTATAGTAAGGGGACAGTAAATGAAATAATTCGAGAACCACATCTAAAGTTAAGTAAACCGTTTCACCGAGTGGGAAGAAAACATATTTCTATAGATTATGTGCCTACTATACGACTAAAATCTTTTTGGATAATTGAGGCCAAGCCGGGAAATAGGAAAGATATGGATTATGGAGATTTATTACAGGCTCATCTTTATGCGATCCACCCTGAAATACAGGCTCGTGTTGTGGTATTAATTAATGGATGGGAAATTAGGGTTTATGATGCTTTAAGCATTGAGGATTGGAATCAGCCATTACTAATTTGCACACAAGAAAACTGCAAAGAAAAATTTGAGGAATTGAAAAAGATTATAAGCGCCCCCAACATGCTCAGTTATCAAAGATCACGCTTGTTAGAAATCGCACGAAACACTTTTTCAGTAGAGATAGATGAGCAGCAAATTAAAACCTTCCAATCAGATGTGAATAAGTTAGTTGCGGAATGTGCGCCAATAGTGCGCGAAAACGCTAAACAATTACAGATTATGGCCTGGAAACAAGCTGAGAAAGAAGAAGTAGAACAACTAAGAAATACAAAAGAAAATTTATTACTCGTTCATATGGATATTCCCACAGATGCACGTCTTGTATCCGCACAAGAGTATCTTCGACGGATTATTGAAGGAAATGATAGTGAGAGAATAAGACTGATTGATTTATTAGCGATGAATTTTCGAGCAAGACCACATGCAATATTTCGGGTAAATTGTGTCTATATTTTACTTGTATTGATATCTAGGAATATTGAAATTGGACCATCACTATATTCGCGTAGTGTAAAAGAGAGTTTTGAAGAATTGGTATTAGCTAATGTATCATATTGGATCTTTAGTGATTTGAGTAATTCGTTATGCCATTTAGATAATATATCATTCCGATTGGCAAAAAAAATAGGAATGAAAATTGCTATGGATCATTTAGCAAAGCGTGTAGGTGACCTGAAAAGTACGCTGTCTGTCGAAGATTTATTAAGACAGAGGCCAACAGTAGCAAGGCACATGAGCGGCTTTATTGGTCTATTAGGTGAAAATTTCTGGCGGGAATTTTGTTCATTATCTAAGGCGGAAGAAATTTGGAATGGGATTTGGTTGTATGAAAAAATAGAAAACTTCATTGATCAGTTACCAGATAAGAAATATCCAGACGGAGACTCTGATCTATTATGGTTTAATTACTATGGTAGAGGTTTTGATATGTTATTATTGGGCACATGGGATGTACTACATAATTCTGTTAATGCAATGGCGGAAAAAAATATAAGACAAGAAATTTTAGATTTTGCAAAGTTAGAGAGAGAGCAGGTTCTTAGTATTATCCCAAGAGCGAAAGAATGTCCAGACGACTGGCATCCTGATTCAGAGCAACTGCGTAATATTATGGACCGATACCTAAATCTCAGATAATAGTTGCATCATTGTCTTGGAAAAAGTTTTAGGTGACAGTTTCCCCCGTCTATTGCTGGACAAAATGCGGCAGCAGCAACACTTAACCCTTCGATTTCGAGGTTTTTGGAGTTTAAAAAGCCCTCTTCGCGAAAGGTGGATTTGTGTCATGAGTAAAAAGAAACATAAGCAAAGATTAGTTAAAGCTGATGATTATTATAATGATGGGCTATTTGAACTTGCTCGATGTGGTAAGGTTGTGTCTATACGCAATCTAAGTACACCCGAACAGCATGTCCAATTGCAAGCGTTTTATAAAGACGAATACCCGAAAGTTAAAGAACGCATAGATGAGAAGGTCAAAAAAATAAAAGAAAAAATATCTGTATGTGATCCTTTAATGATACTTAAATTCACTAAAGACATGGCTATGCTGTCCCATTTGAATAAGTTTTCTGAGCTTGATTATACGAGCGAAGAAAATATGGTTATCAGGGCTCAGGAATATATCCAAAGCATTTTGGTCTCAACAGAAAACCATTTTGATGATACTGAATCGAAAGAAGAACAGGAGAAACGATGGCATTCAATTCACGCGGACATAGAAGATTTGTATAAGGAGTTCGTGTATTTTTATCATTATTGGTCGGTATATAAAGAAGATTCCGGCGAGATTTCTAATGAGATGATGTGCTACATCGTAGAATCTCAGATGCTCTATTTTGTCAGGGGGAAGCGATATCAAGCATTTGAACTTGAGCCACTCAAAAAACTTTTGCCTCTGCATAATGATGTACTTGTGGAATTGTTTGGTGTTACAACTGAGCAAATAATTGAAGGACTTGAAAAACTTGAATATTCTATGTCACAGGGTTTAGCGGATGCTTGGATGGACATGGGGAAGAAGTTCAATGAGCTATTTGAAGCAGTTGATTTGGAATTAGCCTCCGAAGCAGCAAGTGA
>JAEZUI010000225.1 GCA_023421115.1 Bacillota bacterium
GGACTTTCACCCTTGAATTTGTCAGAACAGTTCAGTCATTTAGACTGGCTTGCTTTTTGTTCGGGTTGCTACTCCGAACTTATGCCGCAACGCGGCGAACTGCATCCGCGAAGAGCTGTGGGCACGCATTCTTCGTGATAATCCCACGTAGCCATTCTTCTTGAATCTTCTCTCCGTGCCCCTTGCGCTAGATGGATTGTTCTACGTCGTGGGAGGACCCGCGAAGCAAGAGTATCACGGATGATGCGGCCTCAAATAAAGTATCGATATCCTCTTACAACAACTAATATAAATCGTCTGAATTTAATCTTCAAGTAAACGCCATTTTAATTTTTCAGAAATTATGTATGATATTAATGGCTCAGAAAGAATTTTCCTTTCGTAAAGCTCCTTTGGATTAAATCCCGAATTATCTGCCCATACAATTAAATTGTCGTCTCTTCCCTTTACCAAGTCGTTATGTATCGCCAAATAACAATCAAATATATCGCAAAAATAGTTATTTTGCCAACCCGCAATATTCATTTGTCTCATTCCCTCAAACAACAATTCTATTTTTACTGGCTTCCATTGCCTTTTAAATATTATAGATAATTTTCTATCTAAAGATTCTCCAAACCCCATTGATAGGTTATCATTTACATCAGCACCACTTATATAACGAAGTTCCGTTATACATGAGTCATGAAATCCTCCATAAGTCTCCATTAAATAATTTATATCTGATTGATTGTTTACATCATACCAATTGTTCATCAAATACACTTCCTAGTTCTTTTATTATAAAGTATCTTTAGTTCAAATTTAAAAACTATATGAATTAACTAAATCCTCGAAGCCCTGCTTTCAAAACCGGCACATGGATGTGCCCCCCCTCCCATGTCGTAGAACGTCTCGCATATGAGACGTCCTCGAACGGTCTTCATAGGCTTTTCCCGCGAAGCGCGCGACTGCGCCCGTGAGAGGATGTGGTGGAGCCCTTCTTCGTGATGGACTACAGAGCATTTCTACCTGCTCTTGCCCGCACAACCTTTACTCATATGCATTGTTCTACGGAGTGGGGGGCCCCGCGAAGCAAGAGCAGCAAGGATGCTGCGGCCATGAACCTTACAAAGCCATACTTGATTACAACTGCAAAATTCATAAATATTACGATTCTTCGTAGGGTTCAGAATAAACTTTCACTATTTTCATTTTATTATCAATAAGTTCTCTGACCGTATAATTAAAACTATTTGTATTCACATCGGCAATTCTTTCTATTTCTTTTACCAATGTAAACTTATTACTTATAAATTTATAGTAACTTTCAATGTAATAAGAACCTGCCGAACTAGTATTAGAGGAGAAAATCATCTTATCCTTGCTATTAATTTGTACTGAAATTAGCCCATCTAATTCTTCACTGAAAACAAATTTATATGAGTCTTTATTCCATATCCAGAAATGATATGGAATATTAGATCCTGCCCCACCCGCTCCTTGTACCATAATATCTTTGTACCCATCAAAGTTTACATCTTCGATATATACCCCAAGCCTCTCAAGACTGTTTGGCCCCTTCGAGTCCTCTATTTCAATTTCTTGACTCAATTTCTTTTCACTATTTTCCTCATATATAGCAATCTTGTTAACGTAGCTAAAAACATCATCTTTTGTGCCATATAATTTAAATTTAAATTCGGGTAATGTGGGACTTATCCTTTCTGAAAACACTTGTAATGAGTTTGTTTCATTGGTACTAATTTGATTGTTATTAGTATTTTCCATTGGACTATTATTTGATTTCTGTGGTCCACAACTTGTAAATACGAAAATAATAATTAAAAGGGCTGTTACAAATCCTCTAATATTTATTAGCATAATATTCCTCCATTGCTATCTCATACCAATAATACTTCAAAGCCTCGCTACTACTAATCGCGCCATGGAAGGCGCGTCTAGCCCCCCATTTCGTAGAACTTTCAATCTCCGTATCAAGTCCGGTAATGCACAGATTTATCTTGCATTACCGAAAAAACTTTCGTATATAAAACTATGGCTTAACTTTGTTCATAATTCGATCTAAAGGACTTTGAATTTTTGCAAAGCTCATTTCGCTCACATGTGTGTACCTTTCTGTTGTAGTGGGACTTGCGTGCCCTAGCAATTCCTGTATGTATCGTAAATCAGTTCCATTATCTAGTAAGTGGGTTGCAAAAGAGTGCCTTAGAGTATGAACTGAAACCTTCTTTTTTACACCCGCTTTAAAAGCAGCTCTTTCAAAAACTTTCTGTATACTTCGTTCTGTTATATGATCTTTCTTATTTTGACCTTCAAACAACCAGTATTCAGGTCTGTATATCTTAAAATATTGCCTTAATAAATCCAAAGTAATAGTTGATAAAAGAGTATATCTGTCCTTTTTACCTTTCGCATCCTTAATATAAATCAGATTTCTGCTACTGTCTATATCTTCAACCTTTAGTCGAGCTGCTTCACTCACTCTTAATCCTGCAGAGTAAATCAACATAATAATAGCTCTATGCTTTAAATTATCAATCGATTCAATAACTTTATATACTTCATTTGCATTCAAAACACTCGGAAGTGTTTGCCCCCTTTTTGGACGCTTGATATCATAATCTGTATCATTAGCACCTTTTAAATTGACATATAAAAACTTAAACGCACTTATTGCTTGGTCTATATATACTGCTGACCTGCCTTGATCAAGTAATTTCAGTAAATATATCTTTATATCTTCTTTTTTTATCTCGCTAACATCTTTCTTTTGAAACTGCAATAATCTTCTCACATGACCTAGATAAGCTTTTTGAGTCTTTGTGCTATAATTTCTAAGCTTTAGCTCTTTTTTTAACTCAATTAATGTATCTTTGTCATATTCAAAGGTTTCAAAAAAAACATTATCTATGCCAAATAATCGGGATAATAAACTAACCGTATCCTTATTATCCGGTACTATCCATATTTTATCAGACTCTAACCACTTTCGTCCAGAAACTTTTCTAATCTTTTCAACATTTTCCATAGAATAAGGTAATTTAATCGATAAAAAACCTTCAGAATACTTCTTTACATGCACAAACATAAAACTTACACCTACTTTATTACATCAAACATTTGTTCGTTATAATAAAAGTATACATCCGTTTTGCATTAAAATCAATATTTAAACAAAAAAAATTCAATACACTTTATGCACAAAAGCTCATTCCCCTTGTTTCAACAGCATTTACAATATTCTTTATCTTACCTAACAAATAATCAATTGATTCTGCACTATACCCTAACCCTTCTCCGGCTTCGTTTCGGCATCTTTGTAAAACATAGAGCTTTGCTCCTCTTATTTGTTTTGCAATTTCCACAATATCTTCCGGATCAAGTCTTGGAGCCAGTGTTGTTCTAAACTCATAGCTGATACCACTGTTAATAATCAAATCTACGCTTCTCAGAATATTATCTAAATCCACTTCTGTTCCGCATATATCTTTATACTTATTTATAGGAGCCTTAAAATCCATTGCAATATAATCTAATAGACCTTCTTCTAAACAGTTTTTTAACACATCCGGGTTTGTACCATTTGTGTCAAGCTTTATAGGGTATCCTAAACTTTTTATAATACTTAAAAAGGGCAGGAGCCCCTTTTGGAGTGTCGGCTCTCCCCCGCTCACAACCACTCCGTCAAGGAACCCCTTTCTGCTCTCTAAAAATGTCAAAACATCTTTAGAACTAATTAAATTTTCTTGACTGCCATCTAACAAAATTCTGTTATGGCAATAAAAACAATCCATATTACAACCGGGGGTAAATAGTACTGCACTAATTTTCCCCGGGTAATCCACGAAGGAATTCTTCTGCATTCCATTTATCTTCATGATATCTTCTCCGCTAATACAAATTTCTTTCTTCCTGTGTATTCTTCTTTTTTTCCTATATTGTAGTTGGCTACCGGCCTTAAATATCCCGTTACCCTTGACCATACTTCGGTAATTTCACCACACTCAGGACAGTTAAAATGCTCCCCTTTTATATAACCATGATCCTTACATATACTAAAAGTAGGTGTTATCGAAATATATGGCATTTTATAATCCACAAAAACCTTCCTAATTAGATTTTTGCATACCTCAATGTCTTCAATGCTTTCTCCAAGATACAAATGTTGCACTGTCCCGCCTGTATAAAGCGATTGCAATTCATCTTGCAATTGTAATGCTTCAAATATGTCCTCGGTATATTCAACGGGAAGCTGCGTTGAATTTGTATAATATGGAGTTTCTTTTCCGGCAGTTATAATACTAGGATACTTCTTCTTGTCAATTTGAGCAAGTCTGTAAGAAGTCCCTTCTGCGGGAGTAGCTTCAAGGTTGTAAAAGTGTCCTGTTTCATTCTGAAACTCTACAAGTACTTCTCTTAAGTAGTGCATTATCTCAATCGAAAACTCCTGTCCTTCTTTTGTAGTTATATCTTTATCTATAAAATTCAGTAAAGCTTCATTCATACCGATGATCCCGATAGTATTGAAATGGTTGTACCAATATTGACCAGTTCTTTCCTTAACATGTCTCAAATAGTGTGTTGAATAAGGGTATAGACCCTTTTGGGACTGCTGTTCGATAATTTTCCTCTTTATCTCCAAAGATGTCTTGCCTATGTTGGCAAGTCTCCAAAGCCTTGCCTTAAATTCACTTTTCGACTTTGAAAGGAAACCTATCCTGGCAAGATTTATTGTAAATACTCCAATTGAACCCGTAAGGGGATTGCTTCCGAATAGACCTCCTCCTCTTTTCCTCAGTTCAGTTGTATCAAGTCTTAGACGGCAACACATTGAAACTGCATCTTCCGGTGAAAGGTCTGAATTCACATAATTAGCGAAGTAAGGAATTCCATATTTACAGGTTATTTTCATGAATTCATCTACCACAGGATTCTTCCAATCAAAACTTTTAGTGATATTAATTGTGGGTATTGGAAAAGTAAAAACTCTGCCCTTTGAATCGCCTTCAAGCATTACATCACAAAAAGCCCTATTGAAAATATCCATTTCCTCCTGAAACTCTTTGTAGCTTTCTTTCATATACTTTCCACCTATTATGACGGGTTCGTCCTTAAGAGTGCCAGGCACCGTTATATCAAAAGTCAGGTTTGAAAAGGGGCATTGAAAACCCACTCTTGTAGGTACGTTTATATTGAATATAAACTCCTGAATACACTGTTTCACATGACTGTAAGTCATATTATCATAGCGTATAAAAGGTGCACAATATGTATCAAAACTAGACCATGCTTGTGCTCCTGCTGTTTCACCCTGAGTAGTAAAGGTAGAATTAACAATTTGCCCCAAAAATGATCTCAAATGTTTGGCTGGGTTGCTCTCTACTTTTCCTTCAACACCACCAAAGCCATCAAGTAAAAGCTGCCTTAAGTCCCATCCTGCACAATATGGACCGAAAAAGCCTAAATCATGAATATGGCAATCTCCATTTTCATGAGCTTCACGAACCTCTGTAGGGTATATTTCATGAAGCCAGTATTTCTTTGTAAAAGTCTCTCTTATATAGTTATTAAGTCCATTGACACTCTTTTGTGTATTTGCATTCTCCTTAATATTCCAATCTCTGTCCCCAAGATAGTCGGAAAACATATCTATTGTTGCACCTACTAAAGCATTAAGATCTCTGGCACTTTTGCGTTTTTCTCTGTACAATATAAAAGCTTTAGCAGTTTTAGCATGTCCGTTCTCGATTAAAACCTTTTCAACAATATCCTGTACCTCTTCAACTGTTGGTGTCGCATCCTTATATGTAATTTCCGTCAAATCCAAAACTTGCTTACATATTACCTCAGCTTTGGTAAAGTCATCTCCTCCACACGCAGATGCAGCCTTAAAAATAGCCCAAGTGATCTTCTCTGGTTGAAATTTTTCTTCTCTTCCGTTTCTTTTAATAATTGTTTTAATCATTAGAACATCTCCTATTTTTATTTTTCTTGTGCAACTTGTAATACATCATTTATAATTAATTTTGCTACAAATTTGCTTAATAGGATCTAATATACATACTAAACTAATACTTTATAGGACAATAGATTACAAATTTCTTGCTTTAGGTGGTCACAAAAAAAGATAATAAGACATGAAAACTGATACAACTTTAAAAATTAAGTTGCATTTGAATACGAATCCATCACCCTATCATCCGTAGAGTTAAAGGCATTGCACAAAGGCAGGTCTTCTGACTCGGAATCATTGATATTTCATCCCTTCCCAGTTTATATTAATTAACTAGTGGTAATTATGAAACATCTCCTCTTTACAGCGGCGGGACCGTGCAGGACTTTCACCTGCTTCCCTTTTCAACCAACATTACATTGGCAACCTATGTTTTGACTACATTTTGTTAGCACAATTTTATCACACACAAGATATAGTGTCAATATATGAAAATACAATTTTTTCTTTAATTATTTTTACGATTATTTACAAATCAATTTTCTAAAATTAGCTACCGCAAAGCTTTTTAACACCTCTGATATGAGGTGACTTCTATGCACAAATAGTTGTTAGCATTTCAAAAACTTGGTTTACATTCTTTGCATTGCAAAATAATGTAAACCAAGTTTTGAAGTCTAAATTCTCCCATGATATTCTTTGTGTTCTAAATATCGTATAGGTTATTTTTAAAAACGTTCTATACTATCTTTATCATCAACTCTCTAAAAGCCTATTTGCTAGTTTTACAGCACTATATGCGTCTTCCGAATATCCATCAGCACCGATTTCTTTTGCAAAGCTCTCAGTTACAACTGCACCACCCACCATAAACTTAGCGGTTAAACCTTCCTTTTTAGCTAATTCTATTACTGTTTTCATCTCCATCATGGTTGTAGTCATCAAAGCTGATAAACCTATAATTCTAACCTTCTTCTCTTTTGCAGCATTTATAATCTCTTCAGCTGATACATCTTTTCCAAGGTCATAAACCTCAAAACCATAATTCTTAAGCATTAAACCCACAATATTTTTACCTATATCATGAATATCACCTTTTACTGTAGCAATTACAATTCCGGCCTTTGCCTTTTCCTGTGCGCCATCCTTTTTCAGCATAGGCTCAACATACCCAAAAGCTTCTTTCATAGCCTCGGCACTCTGTATTAGTTGTGGTAAAAAATATTCCTTTTTATCATAGAGGTCCCCCACATGTGTAATAGCAGGTATTAAGCAGTTGTCAACTATATACGATGGCTCAAGCCCTTCTTTTAAACCTGCTTCGATATGAGCTCTTATATTTTCTCTGTCTCCTCCTACTACAGCTCCGTAAATTCTTTCATTTACACTTTGTTCTGTCTTTTGAGCTTGAGCGGGTTTTGCATTTGTACTATTTCCGAAATACTCAATATACTTTAAGCTGTTTTTATCCTTTACAGTAAGAACATCTCCCGCCATTTTTATACTCATAAGAGCTTCGCTTGAAGGATTCATTATAGCCATAGTCAAGCCTCTTCCCATTGCCATTGCAAGGAATGCACTGTTCACCCAATTTCTTTCCGGCAAACCGAAGGATACATTAGAGAGTCCTAATATAGTGCCACATCCGAAAGTGTTGGTACACCAATCTATTACCTTCAAGGTCTCTATAGCAGCTTTTTGATCTGAAGAAACCGTCATAACCAGTCCGTCTACAACTATATCATTCTTTTCGTAACCATATTTAGCTGCACTTTCAAACACTGCATTTATAACAGTGTACCTCTCCTCGGCAGTTGCAGGCACCCCTTCATCACTCAATGGCAGCAGAATAAACATAGCTCCGTACTTAGCTGCTACCGGTAACAATTTTCTTAGTTTTACCTTTTCTGCTGATATGGAATTTATTAGTGCTCTTCCAGGATAAATTCTCAGAGCCGCCTCTAACACTTCCGGTGATGAAGAATCCAAACACAGCGGAGCATCAACCATAGGCACAAGAAGTTCGACAATTTTAACCATTGTTTCCTTCTCATCTATTCCGGGCATCCCTACATTAACATCCAAGACTTTTGCACCTTTTTCAAGCTGTTCTACTGCAAATTTTCTGACCTCGGAGGTTTTTCCTTCCCTTAGTTCCTCTTGAAGCTTTTTCTTGCCTGTAGGGTTAATTCGCTCACCAACTACTGCTGTGGGTTGATTAAAGCCTAAAAAAACAGTACTTCTTGCTGATGTAACTGCACTAATGTTCTCAGCCTCAATTTTAAGCGGTTTTAGTCCCTTTATATTTTTCTTTATTTCTTGAATGTATAAAGGAGAAGTTCCACAACATCCGCCAAAAAGATTTACACCACTCTTTGCAAATTCCTCGACATAAGTTCCAAATTCTTCAGCTCCCATATCAAAAACCGTTTGCCCATCAATCAACTTTGGCAGACCTGCATTAGGTTTTGCTATTAATGGAACCTTTGCATAGGGCTTCATTGTTCTAATAATTTTAAGCATATCCTTTGGTCCTGTAGAGCAGTTGCAACCAACCGCATCAGCACCAAGACTTTGAAGTGTTATCAATGCCGTTATCGGATCGGTTCCCATAAGTGTTTGCCCGTTTTCGTCAAAGGTCATGCTTACACAAACAGGAAGATCACAGCTCTCCTTTACTGCAATAAGAGCAGCTCTTGCCTCCTGTATATCCATCATTGTCTCAACTACAAAGAAATCTACACCGCCCTCTAAAAGACCCTTTACTTGCTCTTTGTAAACCTCAACGCAAGTCTCAAAAGGCATATCTCCAAAAGGTCTTACAAACTGCCCAGTAGGAGCAAGATCTCCCACAACAAAACCATTATCTCCGACAGCTTTTCTAGATAGCTTTGCCAACTGTGTATTTATCTCAACAGTCTTATCTCCAAAACCAAACTCTTCAAGTTTTATTCTATTTCCACCAAAAGTACATGTATATACAGCATTAGAGCCTGCATTAATATAGTCTCTTTGTACATTTATTATAACCTCAGGATTTTCAACAGCCCATTTTTCCGGGCATACGCCTTTAGGCATTCCTCTTTTTTGGAGTTCTGTGCCTGTAGCACCGTCTAAAATCATTATATTATCCTTTAAAAAACTAAAAAACTGCTCTTTATTCATTTTATTCAATCCCTTCTATTCCAGCTATCGCAATTACAGACTTTTCAGGAACCAGCATATATCTTTCGGTAATACTTATCTTAAGTTTCTCTAGGCCCAAAGTGTCATAAATCTTTTTTTGATTAAATAACGGAAGGTCTCCGTATCCAGGGCTATATCTCATTCTTGTGAGATTTTTGCCCTCTCTTCTGATCAATTTATTTATAAAGTCAACCATCCAGTCTAAAGCTGCGTCCGCTGTCTCCGATGCCACAGCATCTAAAACAACTCCCAAAGAAGCATCTCCACTTTCAACTTCCGAATGAATTCTATCGGTTATATCACTTCCAACGGTAGATGCCATTAAAACAACCTCAGTACTATTACTCAAAAGCTTTGCCAAACCGGTACTTTCGAAGACCAGTTCATTTTCAAGCATAATATGTTTATCACTTTTTTCGATAATAGAATATCTTCCGAAAATACCTTTAGTATTACACATCAGAATACCTTCTTGTATTATCTTATTCAACTTTTGCTTATATTCTTCACTAAAGACCGTCGTGGTTTTCCTGTAGCCAAGCCTTGTAAGGATCATGCCTTCACTTGGACTAGAGGGAATATACTCAAAACATCTTATTTTACCGATATCCTTCACTTTTTTATGCATCTCCCATAGATTTAATTGCAAAGTTTTTTAAATAACCTTATGTAGTAAATATTATATATTAATATTCCAAAAAATCAAATCCTTTAAGCTATTTCTATAAGGCCATTTTAAAAAACAACCTATACAATATTTATGTTACAAAGCCCATCAAATCAGATTTTTTTGAAATGACGATTGCAATGTTTTTTTAGGAATCACCTTAATATTAATTTATTGAATATTTTTAGTCAAATTGAAAGAAAATACTATTGTACTTGATAGATAGAGTACAAATATTAAAAAACGAAAGGAGAGTATATATGACTCAACTAAACCAACAAGAACTTCAAAATTTGAGACACCTTATAGGATCCCATGAGACATCGGCTAAAAAGTTAGAGGCCTATGCTCAACAAGCTACAGATCCACAAGTAAAACAAATATTTCAAAAATCTTCACAGGACGCAAAGAACACCAAACAACAATTAATGTCATTCTTAAGCTAAGGAGGAATTTAATATGCAAGAAAAAGAAATGGTGAACGATCTATTATCACAGATCAACAGCAGCATTACAGGATATGCCAATGTTATTTCGCAAACCGAAAACCAACAGCTACGTCAAACTATACAGCAAATAAGAAATAACTGTGAAACATTCCAATATGACTTATTCCAATTAGCAGCGCAAAAAGGTTATTATCAACCTGCACAAAAAGCAAAGCAAGATGAAATTATGCAGGTTAAAAACCAGTTAAGTAACAGTTAACATGCTAATTAGGACCAGACTGTTTCAAAAAACAAGGTGATTCTTAAAAAACAACTGATTAATTGCCTTTTAAAAAAGTTTGATTTACATCTTTTTGTATCGCAAAATAATGTTCTTATCCTGTTTTTAAAACGGCAATTACAAGCTTCTTTAAATCGCCTTACTTACTAAAGGCTGAAAAGTATCAACTCACTTTTCAGCCTTTTATTATCTCTTTCAAACAAAATTATTCTACCTACTATTTGTCTACCACATTCCCACTCCTATAAGCAGTTGATCGTACAAATCACGTATTTCTTCATAAAAATCTAAATCCTCCGATTCATTCTCTTCAAGGAACTCCTCTAGCTGTTCTATATCGCTTATCCTCAAATCCATATCTGCATCCTCTAGAATATGGTTAATTTCTTTGAATATATCCCTTTCTCCCAATTTCATCACCTCCATATGCCTAAATAAAACCCTATCGTAAATTTTATTTTTACCATTTTAAAAACAACCTATTCAATGCTAAGGAATAACGAAAAAAATCGCCTTTTTCTAATCGGGAAGCTGCTTTTTATAAGCTTCATTTGATATTGTGTCCATATCATCAACAATGCCCTGCCTGTCTATCTCATTGGTATAGTATTCTTCATAATCGTAATAACCTCCCATGTCCTGAGGGGTGTCCGATGAGCCATACTTAACAAGATCAAAAAGTTGATCTAATCCTTCAAATTCGTCGTCTTCTCTTTTATTCAAATATTTCCTTCCTAAAGGTGCATCCCATATTAGCTCTTCTACAGGTCTTTGTCTATCTAAATTCTTCATGGTTATTTCCTTACTGGTTTCACAATCTATACATAATCTGCTATAAGGCAGTGCTTCAAGTCTTTCCTTACCAATATCCCTTCCGCAAAAGTCACATTTTCCATAGGTTCCATCGTATATTCTTCCTAAAGCATCATGTATATCCTTTAACAAATGTTCCTCATGCACTTTGAGTGCATTATTCAGCTCTGCCTGAAAAAGTGCTGTTCCTAGTTCTGCCGGATGATTGTCATAACTTGACAACTCATCCGGTTCATCTCCCTCTTGTTCACCTATTCCGTGTTCCTTCATGGACTTAATTGTTCCCTCAACATCCTTGCCCTGATCCTGGAGAATTTTTTCAAAAAACTTCATTTGCATTTTATCCATTTAATGATTCCTCCTATAATCAAAATTCTTTCATTGGGTCATTTTTTTGAATAACCTTATATTACGAAGTGCCAGTAATAAATTTTAGAAATAATGCTCAAATTAATTGAAACTTATTTTTTTTATAATATAATAAAGTAGTGAAAATACTGTTATTTAAAAATATTGTTCACATCATTATGTTTATACAAAACACTAATTTTTATAGGAGGTTTATCATGGAATACAATATCGATATAGGAGTTTTTGGCGGTTCAGGGTTTTATTCTTTTTTGGAAAATGTGGAAGAAGTCGAAATGGACACGCCCTATGGAAAGCCTAGTGACAAAATTGCAATTGCAACCTATGAAGGAAAGAAAATTGCATTTTTGCCACGTCATGGCAAAAAACACCACCTTCCACCCCATATGATAAATTATAGAGCAAATTTATACGCTATGAAACAACTTGGAGTAAAAAAAATTCTTGCCCCCACTGCCTCTGGAAGTCTTCAAGCAGAAATTAAACCCGGTGATTTTGTTATCTGCGACCAGTTTGTTGATAGAACTTCCGGGCGTAAAGATACATTTTTTGACGGACCTGAGACAAAACATCCGAGTCCCGCTCACCCTTATTGCCCAGAGCTTAGAAAATTAGCTATTCAGGCAGGAAAAGACTTAGGAATAACAATACACGAAAAGGGAACGGTGGTAGTAATTCAAGGCCCTCGTTTTTCCACCATTGCAGAAAGCCGTTGGTTTAACAAGATGGGCTGGGATGTAATAAACATGACTCAATACCCGGAATGCTATTTAGCTAGAGAACTGGGAATCTGCTATGCAAACATCGCTTTAATTACCGATTACGATGCAGGCTTAGAGGGCCGTGATGACATTGCACCCGTTTCGGAAGAGGAAGTATTAAAGGTATTTGCCGACAACAACGAAAAAATTAAGAAACTTTTATTTGAAGTAATTAAGAGAATAGATCTGTCAAGTAATGAATGTAAATGTTAATGTAAAATATAATTAGGAGAAAAAAGTATGAAACCTTTGGAATTTTGCAATGGAGTATTAAAACTAGTGGATCAGACAAAGCTGCCACTAGAAAATAAAATAGTTGAGTTATCAACTTACGAAGAAATAGCTGATGCTATCAAAACTATGATAGTTAGAGGTGCTCCCGCAATTGGAGTTACTGCTGTGTATGGAATAGTAGTTGCCGCCAACTCAATTGATACCTGCTCAACCGGAGAATTTTTTAATGAGTTAAAGAAAGCATGTGACTTAATTAAAAGCACACGTCCAACAGCAGTAAACTTATTCTGGGCTGTTGATAGAGTTTATAATAAAGCACTTTCGAATAAGGACAAGTCTATAGAGCAGATAAGAAAAATAATTGAAGCTGAAGCTCGGCTTATGGAAAAGGAAGATATTGAATCCAACAGAGCAATAGGCAAGTTTGGAAATGAATTGATCAAACAAAATTCCACCATACTTACCCATTGCAATGCAGGAGCATTAGCTACCTGTGACCATGGCACTGCATTAGGAGTTATACGTTCGGCCCATGAAGCAGGTAAAAATATCAATGTCTTTGCCGATGAGACACGACCGTACCTTCAGGGTTCAAGACTAACTGTTTGGGAGCTAATGGAGGACAATATTCCCGTTACACTCATATGTGATAATATGGCAGGACATTTCATGAAAGAAGGTCTAATAGACTGTGTAATAGTCGGAGCAGACAGAATTGCGTTAAACGGTGATACTGCAAACAAAATCGGAACATACTCGGTAGCAGTACTCGCAAAGGAAAACAATATCCCTTTCTATGTTGCTGCACCAATTTCCACAATTGATTTTACAATAGACTCCGGCGAGCAAATCCCCATAGAGGAAAGAAGCAGCGATGAAGTAACTCATATTAAAGGTGTAAGAATAGCGCCAGAAGGTATAAAAGTAAGAAACCCTGCTTTTGATGTCACGCCAAATAAATATATTTCTGCAATAATAACCGACAAAGGAATTATATATCCTCCCTTTGATGAAAATATCATAAAGTATAGGAATGCGTAAAAATCCAGCTCATCAAAAACGAAAAATTTTATATAGCTAATGCTAAAAGCGTGTTGGATAATTTACCAACACGCTTTATTGTTTATAAAAAAGTCTTAATAATATTCAAAATTTCCATTACAATAAAATGACCTAATAAATACTTTATTTAAGATCTGAAATTGCTCTTTTTATAAGTGCTTCATCATCTATAGTACACTGAATTACCTCACCGATTTTTTTCCTTGGAAGTATAAAAGTGAGTTTATTCCCCTTCATTTTCTTATCAAAAAACATCTGATTGTATACCTTGTCGACATCTATACCCTCAAGCCGCACCGGAAGCCCAATTTTTAGCAATGTCCCCCGAACCTTCTCCACTAAATCCAGCTCAACCATTTCAAGATATTGAGCCATTTTACACGCAGCTACCATACCTAATGAAACACACTCGCCATGAAGCAGCTCAAAATTCATAACTGTTTCTATTGCGTGTCCTATTGTGTGTCCAAAGTTGAGGTTTGCCCTTAATCCACTTTCCTTTTCATCCTTCTCAACCACATTTCCTTTTATTGAACAGTTTACCTTGGCAAGATACTGCAGTACACCTTCATCAAAACTGAAGATTTTATTTACATTGTAATCGATGTATTCAAAAAAGTCTAAATCCTGAATTATTCCGTGCTTTACAACCTCTGCAAGTCCCGCTTGAAGTTCTCTTTTGGGCAGTGTTTTTAACGTATTTATATTCATATATACAAACTTAGGTTGATAAAAAGCACCAATAATATTTTTGCTGTCATAAAAATCTACTCCAACCTTACCTCCAACACTACTGTCCGATTGAGCCAGTAACGAAGTTGGAATCTGGACAAAATTAATTCCCCTTAGAAACGTAGCAGCAGCAAATCCTGTTATATCACCCACTACCCCGCCACCAAGAGCTACAAGAGTTGAGTTTCTGTCCAACTTTAAATCTATTAAAAATTTATAAATATCCTTGATGGTATCGAGATTCTTGCTCTTTTCCCCTGCTTGTATAACATATTTATGAATTTCACCTTCATAATTCTTTAAAGAGTCCCTGCAATCATCAGCTTGATATTTATCTACATTCGTATCTGTTACCAAAACAATTTTCCCATTTATTTTAGCATTATTCAAACTACTCCTAAGATCACCATAATCAGTTGTTATGTAAATAGGATAACTTCTTTCACTTAAATTTATGTTTAGCTTAATCACTGTCTAGGTCACTCCTTAATACTTGCATAGTCAGGCAAACTATGCTCATGATCATCAATTACCAACCTTAACACTTCAAGTTGCGAATGAAGAAGAGCTTCTGCCTTACTCTTATATACATGTAGCTTCTTCTTTGTATCTTCATATTCAAACTTTATCTTTATAACCTCCTGGTTAGCATCATTAATTATCTTTTGAGCTTTTATTTCTGCTTCCTTAATGATGTTTTCCGCTTTCATGTATCCGTTTTTCTTTATGTCTTCGCTCGTTTGCTGTGCAACAATTAAAGTATTCTGCAAAGACTCTTCAATATTTTTATAGTGTTGTATAGCCTGGTTCAAAGTTTCGAGCTTGTCCTTAAGTTCTCTGTTTTCATGTATATAGGCAGTATAATCCTCTATAATTTTATCAAGAACCTCATTTACCATATCTTCACTATATCCGCGTACACTCTTTTTAAAAGTAAGGTTTTGTAATTCATTGGGAGTGTAATTCATTCCAAACACCTCTTTTATATAAATTTCTTTAAATATATACTAATCCTATCTTTTTTTGTAGTTCTGCCAACCTCTTGCAATACAACCCGGCCTTTTCCTCTTATGGAAATCATATCTCCCTCTTTAACTGTTTTCGTAAGGCTAGGAGTAATTTCCCAGTTTAGATTTACCTTTTCCGCTTTAATATAGTCTTGAGTTTTGCTCCGTGATATACCAAAACCTACACTTGTAACAGAATCAAGTCTCAATGATGCAACTGTTGTTCGTATTTCTTTGACTTTTGGTTCGTGTGCCACAAGGCAATCAAGCTCTGCGTAATCCACTTCAACTTTTACATTTCCCACTTTATCTAGGTTGTATCTTATAAAATCTGCAACATCATTTAGGACAATTACCAAACAGTATTCATCCTTAATTAGAATATCTCCAATTTTCTCCCTTTTAATTCCTAACCCCATCAAAGAACCAAGGTAATCCCTATGCGAAATATTTCCTCTGTGCATCAGGTTTATTTTTAATACTTTAAAAAGACCGGCTGATTCCGGCTCTTGACTTGTCGACATATTACTAGGGCAGAAAACCACAACAGCCCTCTCTGCCCCTTCATAGCCTCCATAAAATAAATAATTATCAATATTACTTGAATTAAGACATCCCGATACAACATTTTGAATATGTGGGTCTAAAAAATCGGTAGTCGTCATTTTGTTGGTTTTTTTAGATAAATATAGCTTATCCAATACTTTTGCAACAACCAACTTATCTTCGCTCTTTGATACCTTTTTTATTATCTCTTCTTTATTCATATTTTTATAATCACCCTATAAAAGTGCTATGAGCACACTATATAATATCCTTCTTACTACATCAATAAGTAAAAAGGCAATCAAAGGCGATAAATCCAACATTGAATTCCTTCCAAAAGAAGATCTTTCGATCAACGCTCTTATCGGACTTAGAATAGGCTCTGTAACCTGATGTAAAAGTGCGACAAAAGGATTTTCTCTAGATATATTAGGAATCCACGATAAAACAGCTCTTATGATCAATGCCCATTTTATCACTTCAAGCAGTATATTCAATGCTTCAATAAGCGTAACCATTTAAGTCCTCCATTATTTTGCCCAAGGGAAGGCTGTCTTATTTGACACCTCTCCTTTAAAATCTCCCATAATGTCTACATTATACGGAGCAACGATAAATATTTCGCTAGATACCTTTTGGATAGATCCATCTAGAGCATAAACAGACCCACTTAAAAAATCAATGATTCTTTGGGCAAGATCCTTTTCCAATCCCTCAAGATTAATAACTATAGGCTTTTTATTCTTCAAATGATCGCATATATCCTGAGCGTCGTTAAAGCTTTCAGGCTGTACAACAACCACTTTAAACTGTCCTGAAGAATGAATGTTGACAACCTTTCCTGGTGAAGGTTTTTTGTTGAAGGTCTGAATAAATTGAGGCTTTTCTATCTCTTCCTTAACTTCTTCTTCCCTCTCTAACAATTCCTCTTCCTCTTCTTCCGTTTCCCATCCAACAAAATTGAGCACCTTGTTAAATAATTTTGACATACTAAATTACCTCCTATTTATCTTTTGTACAATACTTCTATAAATACTGACGTTCTCCAAATAACGCAGTACCTATCCTAACCATATTAGCGCCTTCTTCTATAGCCACTTCAAAATCGTTACTCATACCCATAGAAAGATATTCCATATCTATATTATTAATATTTTCCTTTTCAATGTCAATAGACAATTTTTTTAAACCGGAAAAAACAGCTCTTACAGCCTCAGCATTTGAGGCAAAAGGGGCCATTGTCATCAATCCTCTAATCCTTATGTTTTCAAGTCCCGCCACCTGCTCAATCAACTGTCTAGCTTCATTTTTCGCTACTCCAAATTTGGTTTGTTCACCGGAAATATTGACCTGTACCAATACATTAATTTTTTTTCCTATTTTTTTTGCCCTGTCATTTATCTCCACAGCTAAATTATATCTATCTACCGAATGTATCAATTTGACTTTTTCAACGATATACTTAACTTTATTGGTCTGCAAATGTCCAATTAAATGCCAATTACAATCTCTACTAATTATATCGTATTTTTCTGTCAATTCCTGAACCCTATTTTCCCCTAATTCGGTGATTCCCTCATCAATTGCCCTAAGAATTTTTTGAAGTTCAACGGTTTTTGATACAGCAACTAGTGTAATATCCTCAGGTTTCCTACCGCTTTTAATTGCAGCCATCTCAATTTTCTTCCTGATAATTTCAAGATTTTTTCTTATATAATCGTAATGCTCACTCATCAGTTTATTGTCTGCCCTTCCTCAATATTAATAGGATTAACTATATAGCTCGAATACAAGCTAACACTATAACCTTTTTCCTTATCTATATTTTTTATAATAGCAAATTCTTCATTTTTTCCAACAATCTCGACTTTAACATATCTCGCACGATTGGCTTTAACCAAGCAAATCTCTGCAGTTTTGCTTTTCATATCAATATTTGTAAGACTTCTCAAAGGCACTTTAAGACCGCTGTATTGACTTTTTATCAAGTCAATATTAAGCACTCTCAGCGCTGCTGTTTCACTAAGAGCATTACTTACTCTAATTGAGAGTATGCTCTTTCCTCCCATATTGTTAGACTTGTAGAATACATCACCGGTGATAACCTTGCCAAATTCATTTAGTTTGATGTTAATAAGACCGTCTACTTTGTATTCTTTGGCTAACTTAGTGTCAATGCTCATAAGTATAAAATACTCTACATCTGTTATAACCTTTGCAAAAGGTTTACCCGCCTCTACTCCTATTTCCTCAATATCTTTCTGTATTCCTTTTACTTCAATACTTTCAATATCCTTTATCGACAACTCACTTATGCTATCCGGTGTCAAAATGCCCTCATAACCATCAATCATATAGGATACAATTCCTGATTGCGATGAATTTATATCCTTCGTATTTGAATTTATACTTCTTTGTAAATTATTTTTTTCACCAAGAAGTGACTGGATATAAGCATCCGGTGTACTTAAGCTTCCTGCAATAGTAGCCTTCTTTTGAATCAACTCATCAACTTGCTTTTTTATCTGCGAAGCCTTCGATAATTCATTGGAATTACCAAGTCTGATTACTTCTTTAAGATTTTCCTCAATTTCATTTTCAAGCTTCTTTAAATCATCCGAAAACAGTTCTAAATTCTCATTTCTCTTTTTTTGCGCTTCAATTATTTTGAGGTCTACAGCTTTTAGTTCCTCAAGTAGTTTTTCTGAAGAGCTGTTGAGCACAGTAGCTATTCTGTCATGAGCCTTAACCTTTTCACCTTCGTTTATCTCCTTGATGCATTTGCCCCCTATAGGTGAATTGAGAACAACTTCCTTCCTTACAATGACTGCTTGCGTGTTGACTGAATCCTGTATATCACCCATTCTTACGATATCAGTACTGACGTTATTTCCATAAACCCAAAATATTAAAGAAGGGATATATAACAGTAAAAACAAAACTATCAAAATACTTCCAAGCTTTATTCTATTGGTAGCTACCGACTTATTGATTTCAGCCATATTAACCCCCTTCACTTTTGTCTCTTTCACTTCGTTCCAAGAGACGTAATCAATTGTCTGTCAAGCATATTTTGAAGAGCTATCATTATTCCAAGCTTCACATGTTCATAGACTAGTCCTCCCTGCATGTATGCAATATATGGAGGCTTTATAGGCGCATCCGCACTAAGCTCGATGGAAGAACCCTGAATAAATGCACCTGCTGCCATAATAACTGGGCTGTCATATCCGGGCATGTCCCATGGTTCGGGAGTAACATACGAATCGACTGGCGAACCCTTTTGAATACCCTGACAAAACGCTATAAGACTGTCCGGGTTGTTAAACTTAACAGCTTGAATAATATCTCCCCGTGAGCCTGTTGTATCCGGACTAATTTCAAACCCAAGTCTTTTCATAACGGCACTACAAAGTACTGCACCTTTTAGGCTTTCAGCTACAACATGCGGTGCCATAAAAAACCCTTGAAACATCAACCGGTTATGACCTAAAGATGAGCCGACTTTTTTCCCGAGCCCAGGTGTAGTAAGTCTGTATGCAGCTTTAGTCACACAAGCTTTAGTCCCAACAATATATCCTCCGGTTTCGGCAAGTCCTCCTCCGGGATTTTTTATAAGAGACCCAGCTGCCAAATCAGCTCCCGCTTCTATCGGTTCACGCTCTTCTACAAACTCTCCATAACAGTTGTCAACCATAACTACTATATCTTTTTTAATACTCTTTATAAACCTTACAGTATTTTCAATATCCTCTATCAAAAGTGATTGTCTCCATTCATACCCTCTTGACCTTTGAATAAGTACCATGCTTGTTCTCTCATTTATGCTTTTCCCTATTGAATCCAAATCAGGTTTACCATTTTCCAAAAGCTCAACCTGGGAGTATGTAACTCCAAATTCTTTAAGAGAGCCTCCGCCTTCCCCTCTTATACCGACAACTTCCTCTAAGGTGTCATAGGGCTTGCCTGTTACACAAAGAAGTTCATCACCCGGTCTTAAATTGCCGTACAAACTTAGAGCCAACGCATGGGTTCCAGACACTATCTGATGTCTTACAAGAGCGTCTTCAGCCTTAAAAACGTCTTTATACACATTATCTAAAACATCTCTGCCCTTATCATCATACCCATATCCCGTTGTTCCCGGAAAATGAGTATCACTCAAATTATTCATCTGCATTGCTCTTATTACTTTTAGCTGATTATATTCCTTTACTGTATCAATCCTTTGAAATTCTTCCTTTACTTCTTCCTGTGCCGTATTAATACACTCTAGCACCCTAAAATCTATGTTAAATTCCTTTTTCAACAAGTCTTGTATCATTTTTCACTTTTCCTCTCATTCTCTTTATCCTACGGTGCATAAAACCAGTATACTCTTATGTCCTCGTAAACACTTTGTAAAATCTGTCACCACTAACTATTTTATCACATAACTTTTTGAATTCAACCCTCTGTCCTATGAGTTTTCATCCAATTTCAACACCTTCCACTCATAGGGCTTAAGAGACTGCTTTATTACCCCTTTATCCATTTTGACAATTGTTTCATGTTTAAGATCTAACGCACAACCTTTTTCCATATCTATACATCCTGTATACACGTTTCCCGTAGCTTTAGCATGACTCGTATTCATAATAACAATCATAAATTCTTTTTGAGTCTTTCTTCCAAAAGCCAACATTCCCTGATCGCCTTTTACCTCAAGAATAATAAACCTACCCTTTCGTAAAGCCTCATGTTCTTTTCTCAAACTTGTTAAAAAGCGATATAGTTTTAACAACTTCATATTCCATTTGCCTTTTTCCCAAACCATAGGATTTCGGCAGTCAGGATCCTCTCCACCCTTCATTCCTATTTCGTCTCCATAGTAAATCATTGGTACACCCGGAAAAGTAAATTGAAATACAACAGCAAGTTCAAAACGTTTTACACAGCCCTTACACAAAGTCAAAAACCGGGCAGTATCATGGGTACTTATAACGTTAACCATGCTGCTTAAAACCCCCGCTTTAAGTTTCATTAAGTATCCTCCCACCCTTTGAATAAAGAGCTCAACACTTATGGATCTGTATGCAAAAAAATCATTAACCAAAGATTTTAGCGGATAATTTATAACTGTGTCAAACTGATCTCCCTCAAGCCATGAGGACGCCTCATCAAATATTTCTCCAACAAGCACAATTTCCCTCTTTACAGTTTTTAGCTCCTTCCTGATATGCCTTAGAAAATCACGATCCATCTCATCGGCAACATCAAACCTCCAGGCATCTATATCGAATTCACAAGTCCAATACTTCAACACATTTGTCAAATAATCTACAACTTCCGGATTTGATGTATTAAGCTTAGGCATCCCACCAAAGAAAGAAAAACATTCATAATTAGTTTTTAGGTCATTTGAAATCGGAAATGAATATATATAAAACCAATCCTTAAACAGTGAATTCTCCCCATTGTCTATGACATCCCGGAAAGCAAAGAAATCACTCCCCGTATGATTTAAAACAGCATCAAATATAACTTTAATATTTGACGCATGGCATAACTCAACAAACTCCTTCAGCTGAACTTTGTCCCCAAAGATAGCATCCAATTCATAATAATCACTTATATCATACCTATGATAGGAGCTAGACTTAAAAACGGGATTGAGATAAACACAGTTCACTCCAAGTGCCTTTATATAATCAAACTCAGATATCAACCCACTGATATTTCCTCCATAAAATGCTTCACCTATATTTTCAAAACTACCTTTTCTCTTAAACCTGTCGGGAAATATCTGGTATATTACAGCGTTTTCAAACCATTCCACACCCTTAACAATATCCTTACTGCATATATAAGAATAAGAAAAGTGCCCCCACGCCGGCCTACACTTGTGAAATCCACTCTGATTGAACCAAACAGCTTCATAAGCATCTTCCAAATAAAACATGTACTTGACCCTCTTAATACCAGCAAAAATTCTAGCTTCATAATAGTCAAACAGTTCATCAGAAACCTCTTTATTCATTACTATCTTTCCCTTTAGCGAAGAATCATATTTTTCTTCATAATACAATACACAAGCCAACATTTCATTTTTACGTGTCCGTATTCTTAACAAAAGTTCATAGTCATCCACTGGATATGCATATTCACTATACTGTTTGTGATATATAGCTTCCTTTAACATTTTACCCTCACTAACCATAAAATATCTTACAATCCCTACAATACTATAATACTATAATATCACAACCCCCCCGGCAATTCTATATCTCCAAATTGAAAAGCCATACCAACAAAACAGCAAAAACAAACCCAACTAAAGTACAAGCCTGTTTTAGTGTCAAATGACGCAATTACTTGACCTGAGCATTAGAAGCTGTTGCCGAAAGCTTGATAATTTGAAGCAAAAATGCCACGGATGGCATTTTTAGCGTCTCGCGACAGGATGTCGCATA
>JAEZUI010000090.1 GCA_023421115.1 Bacillota bacterium
CAACCCAGTTGCTTCCATTGAAATTAAGCTGCGAATACCTTGTTATGCTCTCTGTTGTAAACCTTACAAGTACTGTTATTTCTTTCGTTCTGACTGTTGTACCCTTTGCCTCCGGAGCGTTTTTACCTTCAACATATATTCGGTACAAGCCCTCCGCACTTGGGATAAACTTATATGTAAGATTATTCCCCTCTTGCACAGTAAATCTTTTGCCATTTACATACGCATAAATATATGCACAATTCTTTCCTTCTGCTTTTATGGTTAGTCATGTTCTGCAAGGCTGTCCACACAGGCACTTTCAAGTAAATACTTTTTATTGTATTTACCGCCTAATTTCTATGCAAAAAGAGACCCCGAATCTGCATTGCTAGAGTCGGGGACAGTTTGCAATATTGTTATGGATAAACACAAGTATTATTTCATACAACTTTCTAAGTCAAGGATGTGAGTTACCATCATAATCTAAGCCGCAAGTGTCCTGAAAACATTAGTTCATTATGGCAGATTTAACAAATCTTCTGGATTTTCTTCTAGTGATATTCCTAAGATTTTAGCCATCTCAATTGTCTTTTCAGGTGATATACATTTCTTTAATAAAACATCAATATTTAGTCTTCCATTATAACATGTAAAAAGAAATTGAGATAAACTATGCCTTTTAGCAAATTCACTAAAATCTTCTTCCCCACTATCTATTAGTATTTGCTCTGTAATTCGTTCTATCGATTTAACCATACCTGGAATTGAATTTCTTAACTTCTGTACCCAGACTTCCAATAATTTTACACATTTCACCACTTCATGTTCTTCGCAGTTTTTGAAGCGATTAATTTCATTTTCAATTTGCTCCCACTTCATACTTTTCCAAGGACGATTGACGATAACCTGTTTCTGCCATTTCCTTTTTTCTGACTCCCAATAATCCTCTTTTGCCTTTACGGAATAAACTTTAAAGTCCGGTATTGTTATCGCAGTTAAAAAACCACCGTGGCAAGCACCTGTATCAATGCCATATACTCTATCGTTATAAATTAACGGAGTATCTCCAACAAAAAGATGCCCAAATACAATTGGTTTATTTCCCCTATAAGCTTTATACCAACTTTTCCCATTTAGAGTTTGTTCCAAATACCTTTGACCTGAAGTAGAGCCACACAATACTTCCTGAGGCTGCTTTTTCAATTCCAAACCTGGAATTAAGGCAGCATGAACTACAATCACATCATCATTTTCATAGAAGTAGGGCAGATTGCGCATCCAGTTAATCGTCTCATCATAATACTGCCCAAATTGAAGTTTAGTAATTTCTTGGGCATATGTATAAATTTTATTCAAGTGTTTCCTTTCGTGATTCCCACACACTACCAGACACTCTTTACCTTCCCTAAAAAACTTTACTACTTCCATGGACTTAGGTCCCCTATCAATTATATCCCCAGCTGAAATTATTTGATCATCTTTGTTCAATCCAACTTTATCAAGTAAATACTGCAATTCATCATAACATCCATGTATATCTCCAATAATGATTTGTCTATGCATTGTTTCAAACTCCTATTTCAAAACTTTGGTTATAAAAACTATTACTATTAAATAAAGGGACGGCTATCATATTAATAACCGTCCATTAAAATATCCTATAACTTAATTATATCATCTAATAAATCAAAATTTCTGAGAAATTTCGAAATCTACTCTCCCAACCACATCCCCCTGAGGATTCTTTTCTATTGCCTCTATGAGCTTACCATTTTCATCATACCTATAAATATTTATTACAAGAGGTTTACTATGTTTATCCATTTCAACTTCTTTAACTAGGTTGTTTTCTTTATCAAAATAACATTCCTTAATTAATTCAAAATTCTTGTGTTCAATAAAAATATACGATTTACGCACATATCCCCCATCTTCTAAAAATACCTTTGGAGTATGTATTTCAATCTTTATATTTGGGTAGCTTATTAAATGCTCCTTAATTATATCATCAAAAGGTAGCTCTTTATCTGGGTAAATAAGTTGGCTCAATTTATTTTTCTGAAACAACTCGACTTTATCTCTTTTATTGAATTCACTATAGTATGCTATCTCATAGTAATCTTTTTCCATTGCTTCTTCTTTACCAATTTTTTGTCCATAAATTTCATATTGAATTTTAGTATAATTTCTCATCTCTAATCCTCCTTCCTAATTTTATGCCTGTTTTAATTAGTAGTGTTCAAGAACGGACCTACATCAAATCCTCTTCCTTCAATTATTACAGAAAGGTCAAAAGGTCCTTTTCCCGATTCCCAAACTCTTCCCATATTTGTATAATCTACAAGCTCAAATAGTTCTTGTCCGAAGGTTGCACCTCCACTACCATTTACCCTATCAAAATAATATGAGTTTATCCTACCATCTGCCTTTCCTTTCTCAAGACCCTCTAAAAGACTTTTTCGGATTGCAGAACCCTCTGTAGTTCTGCTTTCAATGCCTGCCTTCATTGCATTATATAGCTCATTAAATTTACTTTCGTTTACAAACACCCCTATATCAACATCATTTGCACCTGGTGTACGTACAGATGAACCTTGGATACGAACATCTTCTATTGGTATATTATATTTCTGTAGCAAACTTTTCAAACTCGTCTTAAAATCCCTAAAGTTTTGTAACGAATCAAACTTAAATGGGAAACCTCTTTTAGATACAATATTAACGTAATTATCCATATGTAGCATTAATTCTCCTGAATTAATTGCTTTTTCTACCCTAGAGCCAGTAAACATAAAGTCTTCAATTACCTTCTCATCTAATCCCAAATTTTTACCTGCTATAACTATATCCGATATTTCCTTTTCAGAATATCTTAGCAAAAAGCCTGATTCTCCTGCAATTCTATTAATCAAGTTGTTTTTTATCCTATTAACAGCCTCAGCCACCGTCTCTGCAGAATCCTGATCACCAATACCATAATTATCATAATTTGAAGGCTCAATTCCCAAACCCAAAAGTGTCTTTATCTGTGAAGAAGTTATCCCTTTATTTATAGCAGTTACTGCCGGTAATAAACCGCTTACACTTTGTATTATACCATATTCACCATAAACTGATGGCACTATCCCTGAATTCGAAAGAGTTATAATGCTGTTTGATAATCCGCTTGCAGCACTCTCATTTCCTGCCTGCCTAAATAGGATAAGTATTGCGTTTGTATCCTGACCAGTGTATATTACTGCTGATTTCATATATGTATTTTTTATTAATTCTATTGTTGCTGCTTCAAATTTCCCACCTATTGTTGCAATAGCATCATCAGACAATCCATAGTCTTTGAAATAACCTATAGCTTCCGTAGCTGGTAGTATTCTTCCTACTCCATAAGTTTTCAAATAGTCATTGGTTACATTAGTTGGCACACCTCTTGCCTGCATCTGTGCTACTGCATCCTTTATTGCAACTATCTCACCCTTAAGACCATCTATCTTTTGGTTTAATCCCTTTAGAGGCCCTAGATTCAGTGCTAAAAGGGTACACAACGCTGATATTTGTAGCAAAAGCTCCTGTAGGTAATATACGTCACCTGTTGCATTATACATCTCTATCAACATACTTGCGTTATACATAAACATCATCAATCCAATTATTGCAAGTGTTATTTTTATAGCCTGTATTATTTTTACTGCTCCAACTATCCACCCACATGGTACTAGCACTAGTACTGCTGTCTCTATCAAATGAAACACTACCATTGCAAAAAGGCCTGTCACGACATAACCTACAAACTTTGACAGTGCTTCTCCCACACTCATCGCACCGCCGGCTATTCCACCGCTTATCATATACCCTGCTGACCCTGTCTCAAGATCCATTACTATATAACCGGTACCTGACCAACCATAGTACTGTATACTTTTTTCAGGTATTGTTACTGTTCTTCCTGCATTTACAAAATTCCTTATATCATTTTTAACTGATTGTTCAACTTCAAGTATCGGAAGTACTTCATTCACATTATCCTTAAAAATACCACTGTAGAAAAGTTGGCAGAAGAACTTCGTAAACAAAGCCATGGCTCACTTTCTACGAAAAAAGCACAGCAGATTTTTGACCTTGTTGAAGATGATTGAGATACCGAAAGAGACTATCAGATTGAAAGGGACTATATTGTTAAAAGCATTGTGAAGGAAATACGGTTCAAACAGGAAGAAGTTGCAGAGCTTAACAATGAATTGGAAAAGCTTATTCCTTCGACAGGGTATAAACAAATTGTCACCAAGTCCTGCCAGTTTCCTCAGCTCATCGTCGGTAAATTTAAATGCTGCCTTTGACTTTAGCCAATCCAATCCCTTTTTGTTGAACTTTTCTGCAAATTCCTTAATAACATCTTCTGATGCTCCTGACTTCTTAAGGCTTCTTATCATTTTATCAATTTCGTCAACTGCATCTTTGCCCTCATCAACGTTTTTGGCCACTGTCTCGAATAGCTCTTCTCCTAAAACCTTTACTATCCGGGATTTTCTTATATTCTTTGCTATTGGTCTCAATGCCCTTCCAAGCCCAAATGTAAGTAACTTTATAATAATATTGAGCTCCATGTCATCAATAAGTTCCTGACCTGCTTCCTCATTGCCGTTATCATATTGCCACAGCAAATACATTGTGTGAAAATAAGTATAAACAGCAAATAGTAAAGTAAGTATACCAAGTACTAAGAATATACCTCCAAGAATCGGACACACTGCATAGATTGCAGCTACACTCGCTAAAAGCAATACAGCTTCAACAAAATCCCATATAGCAAAGCACTCATTAACAAAGTATGCAAACCTTACCTCTTCTGCTGATGCTCCTCCTGCAATACCTCCGCTTATCATTTGAACCATTTTTTTATTGTTTTTTGTACCGAACTATTTTTTGAACTCCACACAAAAATTTCTTTCATAAAACTTAAGTGTTTCATCACCCATATAGCTTTTAGCTATTGGAACAAATTCTTGATATGACGCAATATTTTCTAAAACAGCTATTGCAAACACTTGACTTATAAGTGCTTTTTCTCCATATCTACAAACTTCTTCAAAGTAATCAAATATTGTTTTTAATCGCTCTGCCTCTTTGTTCTCTTTTAATAATTCAAAAATTCTTTTCATGAAAATGTCCTCAATAACTACAGTCTGAAGTATCTTCCCATAATCATCAATTAAGTATCTCTCCTCAAGTTTAAAGTCTTCCATTGTTTCTGGTAATAGTTCAAATAGCTTTTCAATAAATAGTTCGCCAGTTATTTTATCCATGTGATCACTCCTCACCTTTTTACGTTAATTTACTAATGACAAAGCATTTTCTATGTCAATTATTATAGCTTCTAATATATCATTTTCAAGTAAGCTTAACGATTCTCCAGTTAGTATCCGTTTAAGATTGGTCAATCTTTCTTGACATTTTGTTAAGTGATTACTTGGGAATTTATCAAGTCCATTAATAATTTCACGTCTTAATGCAGACGCAGAACCTCCATCACCAACTTGAGCACCCAATCTATAATACTCACTCAACGAATTTCTAAGTCTTGTATTTTGTACAACACTTAATATCTTTTCCCTCATAGTACCTGTTATTTCTGGCATATTATCAAATAAAAGCGATGCTTCAGTTTTAAAGTTTAAATCTTCTAAATTATCAAAAACTCTTTTTAAGTCGGCAGATTCTTCAATAATTTCACCTTGCTTAGTAATCATTTGTCTTTTTCCATTAACGGTGGTTATAGAATGTAATTCATCTGCTATATTTTTAGTTATCGTGTCCATATCACCAAGGTTAGTCGCTACTTGAAAATCATCAAACTTACCAAAAAGGTTAGTCACCGTCTCAGCTGACTCACGTCCGACAATACCGAGCTCATCATAGTGCGAAGGATCAATGCCTAAATCATCAAGCTTTTTAATGGTATCTGGATCAATGCCTTTTTTCATTGCCTTTGCTGCATCATCACCGTATTGTCTGACTAAATCTAATCCCTCTTTGCCAAACCTTTCTGCAACATCTTTAGCAACATCATCT
>JAEZUI010000134.1 GCA_023421115.1 Bacillota bacterium
AGGTCGCTGCCAGATTTATATCAAAGCCTTATGGTTAAGCCATAAGGCTTTGTTTTTATATTCAAATTGAAATTTGTAAAATCCTATAAGCAATAAATAAAAATAAACTGTGGATAAATTATTTGAAAATTGAATTTTTCCACAAAACAAAAACAGAATTTGAAAAATAGTATATAAAGTAATTTAAAAACAGTCATTGTTAAGTGAAGTTTTTATAGTATAATTGTATTAAGCTTATTATTAAAACATTTAAAGTGGTTTTTAAAAAATGTTATAGATAGAAGTACTAGCAGAGGTGGTATTTTATTGCAATTTTATAAAGGTAAAGAGGAAAGATATCAAATTTAATATGCCAAGAGGGGGGGAGTTAATGTGAGATTTATTGAAGCATTATCTTATTCAGGTGCAGACTATCTAATGAGACAAAAGGGTGAGAATCATGAAAAAAGAAGAGTTTACTTTTATGGGTTTCAAATCATTATTGGTGCGGTAGTTAAATTTCTTATACTGCTAGTTTTAGCGCTTGTTACTGATACAATAGTACCATCATTTTTAATGGCAATAGTGTTTGCGTCGCTTAGAATGATTGCTGGAGGATATCATATGGATACCTTTGGAAGATGTTTAGGCGTTTCTATATTTATGTTTTTAATGTTTTCTTTGATAGCCCGCTACACTCATCAGTATTGGTACAATTATCAGATAATAATCTTTGCTATTATTACAATACTTTTTTCTTTATTTTCGTTGTATAAATGGGCTCCTTCTGATAATCCTAACAGACCAATTACTGAGCCGAGTGAAATTAAAATGTTTAAAAAGTTATCAATTATTTATCTAGGAATTTGGACAATAATTTCTTTTATATTGATATACTTTAAATTGTACATGATTTTTCTCTCAATTTCGTTTGGATTGGTATTAGAGATATTTTCTATAACGCCTGCTGGGCATACTTTTTTTGGTATTGTAAAGAATAATTTGAAAAGAGTAAAAAAGCAAAATTAATTAGAAGTTTAACTATTACTATTACCAAGGAATAAGTTATTTGAGTATTTTATTACATATAGTGTAAATTTATTGCTGTGTTAATATAAAAAAAAGCTGCAAAATGCAGGATATTTTTTATTATCCTTTACAAATATGGGGTAAAGTATTAAAATATTTAAAAGTATTAAATAAAAATGAATGTGCCGGATATGATTCCTGCCATATTATAGCGATTTAAAGGATTGGAAAAGTTAAATTATGAAAAAAGATGATATTATTAAAGAGATTCTAGAACTTAAGAAAAAAAGGAACGCAGTTATAGTAGCCCATAATTATCAGGTTGACGATGTACAGGAGGTAGCAGATATTGTAGGTGATTCTCTTGCCTTAAGTAAATATTGTGCAGATGTTCAAAAAGATGTTATAGTTTTTTGCGGTGTACATTTTATGGCAGAGAGCGCAAAGATACTTTCACCTAATAAAGTTGTTCTGCTTCCGGAAATAGATGCAGGATGTCCTATGGCGGATATGGTTACTAAGGAAGCCTTAATTGAAGAGAAGAAAAAGTTCCCAAATACAACAGTTGTGTGCTACATTAATTCGTCTGCAGAAGTAAAATCTGAATGTGATATATGTTGCACTTCATCTAATGCTGTTGACGTTGTAAGAGCTGTCAACAATAACGATATCTTATTTGTACCAGACCAGAATCTTGGAAGTTATGTATCTAAGATGGTACCTGAAAAGAATATTATTTTATGGAATGGTTATTGCATTACACATCATAGAGTAAAAATCGATGAACTTAAAAGGGCTAAAGAATTGCGGCCTAATGCAGAGGTATTGGTTCATCCCGAGTGTCAGTCCGATATTGCTGATGCTGCAGATTTTTTAGGTAGTACCAAGCAGATTATCGATTATGCAACAAATTCCTCTAACAAAGAATTTATAATAGGTACAGAAATGGGAGTACTATTTAAGCTTAAAAAGGACAACCCTGATAAGAATTTTTATTTATTATCTCAGGGTCTTGTATGTCCAAATATGAAAAAGACTTCTCTAATGAGTGTTTACAGATCTTTGAACGAGATGAATTATGAAATAAATTTAGATGAGACAATTAGATTGAAAGCAAAGAAAGCTTTGGATAATATGCTCAAACTAAGTTAATGAGGGATTCAAATATAAGTAGTTCTAGCTTATAGACTATATAATGTTAGAATGCATTTTGTTCTTTACTTAGTTTAGCAAGCATATTACAAAAATGTTTATAGCTGATCACAAGAGCCGATTTTAAAGCCATTGAACACTTTGACCTATTGCTTTATTACAAAAAGCAATAGGCATTACGAAATAATGTGCTTGTAAAGCTTTCTAAGGAGGAAGTTAAAAGAGTTGGATAATTACAGATATCTTATAGATTTTGATACCGATAATATAAGAAAAGAGTATTACGATGTAATAATTATAGGAAGTGGAATTGCAGGGGTTTATACTGCACTTGAGCTACCAGACAAGTATAAAATAGTTATTCTTACAAAAGAGACTATAGATATAAGTAATTCGGTACTTGCTCAGGGTGGAATAGCTGTTTCACTAGATAAGGAAGATTCTCCCGAATTACATTTTAAAGACACTCTCTATGCTGGTGCAGGAC
>JAEZUI010000149.1 GCA_023421115.1 Bacillota bacterium
TTGGCTAGGAGGTTAGGTCAGTCCCCACAGAACTTCGGGAAGAAGCTAAAGCGTGAGACTATTACATTAGAAGAATGCCTTCACTGGACTCGTGAATATTTGGAAAGAGCCAAGCAAGCCTTTGCTGAAGCTGGTGGAACTTATACCTTATCAAAGTCAGAAGAAAAGGTTGCTGACTTTGATGCTAATATCCAAATTACAATCGTATTGACCTAAGTAAGTTTTCGTGCGGTGAAAAATACACTATCGTTTATTACAGAGAAATATATAATTTTTTTGTTGAGAATAGAAACCTGTTTGATGAGGTGCCTTACTTTGATGATTTCATTAATGCAATGTATAAGCACACAAAGGACTACGATAATGATCTAGAGGAAGAAATGCAAAGAAGATTTCAAAATACTATTTGCAAGGCAAAAAAGGGTTCAGGAGGCCAATGATTATGAAGATACATTATTTCCAAAGATACCATGAGAAAGAAAATGTTGCTACAGCAAATACGATGTTGCTATTGTCTCGGCTTTATTCATACTCTTCAGATAAGTTCTTTCGCTTTTTGAAATCCGAGTTCTTCTCTGATGCATTTGAACCATAGATTGTTTTCAATCTTCAGGAAAAAAGTGTCGAGAGTATCCCGGATGCTACTATTACACAGGAAAGCTTTAAAATTGTTGTTGAGACAAAAATGTCGGACTGGTTTTATTCGGATCAGCTGCTACGTCATTTGAAATCTTTCAGTGATGAAAAGTATAAAGTGATGATTACTTTGGCACCGGAGTTGATGAATCCAGAAAAGAAAAAAGAATTTGAAGAGCAGCTGAAGGAATATAACACCACGCAGATATATCCGATAATGCATGTTAATACAACCTTCGAAGGGATTATTGATGCGATACGGGATGTTATTGATGACAAAGATTATGAAATGCAGGAGGTTCTAGACGATTATCTAAATTACTGCTACAACGATAAGCTCATCATTGTGTCGGATGCGTGGAAGCGCATGAGAGTGCAACTGGCAGGTACCACATTTAATTTTAATGTTAGTGAAAATCTTTACTATGACAATATTGAACGTGGATTTAGTGCACATGATTATCTTGGGCTGTATAAAGAAAAAAGTGTAAGAGCCGCTGGAAAAATTACTGCAATCATTACAGCAGTTACTATGGAAGATGGCATTGAATATAAAACTGAATTAGGTAAATTGACCGATGAAAGAAAGCAGCAAATATGTAAGGCGATAGAAGACGGAAAGAACTATGGCTATGTAATGACCGGCGAAAGATATTTCTTTGTTGATAAATTCTACGAGACAGATTTCAAGAAGATAACACCTAGAGCACCAATGGGTACACGAGTATTTGATTTATCACAAGTTCTGGAGACAGAGAATTTACCTGAAATACAGGAAATCGCTGAACTTCTTAAGACTAAAACATGGGGTTAATTATTGGAGGGAACGGATATGTATTTGGGTTCATTAGAAGGACGTCGAGCTAGAGGCAATGAAATAAAACTTGTAACGGCTGCTTTATATGAAGCGAAAGTTAAGGACGAAGAAATCCTGCGTGTATTGATGAAAGTATGTGATGCAGATAGAGAGGAAGCAACTAATGCATTTCGTAATGAAAAGTTCAAGTTGTATCCTTGTAGAGAATTGTATCAATACCTGATTCTAGAAAAAGGCTTTGAAGAACATGATGCTGATGTGTTTATTCACAATAAAGCTATACGCGCTTTGGCTGACAACAGGGAGCTAAGTAAATTATCACCAGCTAAAATGTTTGACGCTATTAATAAGGTAAATAAATAGTAGAGGAAGAGAAAAAGTTTGAGGTGTTCGTATGCTTGCTATTGAGGAATACATTGCTCGAAGGAAAAAAGAAGATAAGATTAATGAATTTGATATTGATGCACGTACTCAAAATATGAAAATCTGTGTTGATTATGTATTCGAATATTTTAACAACTATCTGAATACTACGGAAGCTGAAGAAAAAACAGTACTGCATAATGAAAAGCTGGAGAAGTATCGTAAGCAGCTAAGAGAGTATGAGCCTGAAGTTAGAGAATGGGCTGTTGGCATTTATAATGAATATGGGAAGCAAATACATAAATACGTTGGAAATATTATAAAAGAGAATGAGTTTTTCTTTCTTTATAATGCGGATAGTGAATTTAGAAATGCTTCATATGATTGCTATTCACAGCTCATTAAAAGGTTACCGTTTCTTAAGGATCAGACAGAGATGCTTTTTCTTCTTATAAAAGACTATCATAGGGTAGAAAGCGAGCAAAGGTTTAATTTGGGGATACCATCAATATCAGAAGAAGTAACTGACTGGGTTGATAAAACCTGGGCAAAACATCAGGTTAATCTTCTTGCTTTTGCTTATGATTGGATAAGCAGTTTTTATGATAATGAGGATATTTGGCCTTCAACTCATAGAAAAAAGAGCCAGTATACATGGAGAAAGTATGATTATGATTACCGGCAAAAAAGTAATCTTTTCAATCTGGATTCTCTGTATAGAAAGATGCCTAAAAAATCTTTCACAAAAGGGAGAAAGCAGGAATTTGAGATTTTATTTATGTACTATTGGATACATGACATGGAAGGCGATAATGATTATTGGCAGGAGTATTTAGAGGCAGTTTTACCCGGCTTAAAAAGAGAGTAATATTGATTTCGGTTGGAGGTAGGAGGTTATAAATGATTGTGTGAAAAGAAAGATTTGTCATATCTAATTGATAGAATAGTAGCTTCTAATCTGTTTCGAGAGGCAAATTATTATTTTAGGAGTATGAAGAAACAGCCTCATGGCGGTGTGGCACATATCTTTTATCCTAATATATATTTAAAGCATTATGCTGCTGATACATTTCAGTTATTTACTCATGAACCGGATAATATACCGTATTTTTTATCAGCATTAGTTGAAGAGGCTTATCATGAGTACTTGAAATGTGAAGTGGATATTGAAGAATTATGTTGGCTATGCTTTGATGATAATAATTTTTGGTATGCTGGTTTTCGTTTATTGAAACCTAAAAAAGAGTATGAAGGAATAAATAAAGATGCCCCAATACTCTGGACTGTTATATCATCAAAGTTAAGATTTCAGGACTATTTTGATTTTGACCATAAGTTGTTGGTGTATGCATTGGTATGTTACCTAATAAAAAGTAAAATGATAGAAATTGAAGGTATCACAGAAATATGCAGACATGAAGTATTAAGAAATCCTCATAATAAATATGGATTAAGTCTAGTAAGTGAAGCCAAGTTTTTGCGACAAGGTTTTGTTATTGGTGGGATATATTACCTTTATAATATATTCTTTGATACTACAATTGGAGCTGCTACTGATGATGTTCCGTATACCATTAAAATAATTAACGAAGAAATTGATAATAAAAAACTTTTTCTTAGATGCGACGAAAAAGTAGCTGTACCATCACATGAAATGATAAGTACTGCGACTATGGATTTTCAAAAGTATCGTGGAATAACAGTTGATTTTGGCGATATAGAAAAGCTAGTCACTAAAAAGGAAATCATAGCTCACTATAATCCTAAATACCTCGATAAGGTTGTTATGATAATTAAGCCGGATATAGATAAAGAGGGTTGCAGTTTTTATCATATTGAGGTTGAAGAGCTATGGAGTCCAGAAAAAGTCAGAGATAATTTTGTAATTACAAATTATGTTCACGCACAATACTATCCAGGTAAAAATGTCTTTAATCATATTGATTTTTCCGTAAATCAGTACTCAAAAGCAATCTTTGAAGAAAAGTTTAGAGATGCAGTGACAGACACGAAAGTACCAATTGATAAATACGGTGATGAACATTATAAAATCTGGTGTGTTGAAAGCGAAGCGATTGAAATAAGTACTTGGAGTAAACTCGTTTGTGCCACACTTGATGAACCTTTTAGGGACTTATTCATAGAAATGTTTTCCTTGAATATCGATTGATATGTTCCCGTATACCGAAGGTGCAAAAATCATCGTGGATATGTTTCCGAGAACGGACATACTCATAAGACATTCCTTCTGTCCTCTCGAGCCATTGTGAGGATTGAACGGGCCTGAATCCGTTGTGGCTCAATGGATTATGGTATTTTTATATTATTTGATTATTAGGTGACCCTTGAAGCGACAAAAAAGATGACATAACCTGCAAACGAAGTGAAGACAAGTTTAGTGGATTGTTTCTTAGAACTGTGAATAAAAATCTATCGAAAGAAAATAATAAATTTTAATTGAACTTTCGTTACAAATAATATATATTAATGGTAACGAAACGATGCTGGATTGGAGGTGCAAATTTGAAGAGAGAAATTCACTTATCCAAAATTCGTGATCGCATCACAGAATCTAAAGAAGGCACTATTTTTGTTCATTCAGATTTTAAAGATATTGCTGATCGTGATGTAATTAAAATGGCGCTATCTCGCTTATGTGATGAACAAATAATCAGAAGAGTTATACGTGGAGTATACGAGTATCCGCAATATAGTAACCTGCTACAGGAATTTGTGGTGCCTTCTCCAGACAAAATTGCACAAGCGCTGGCAAGAAATTATGGTTGGACCATTGTTCCATGCGGAGACACAGCGCTAAATTTACTAGGTTTGTCTACACAAGTTCCAAATGTTTGGTCCTACGTTAGCGATGGACCTTATAAGAATTATGAATTTAATGATGTTTATTTAAAGTTTAATCATACCACAAATAAAGAAATTACCAGAATTTCTTATAAAACTGCGCTGATAATTCAAGCCCTTAAAACACTGGGTAATGACAAAGTCGATGATAAGGTTATTTTAAAACTGTCAAGGGTATTATCAAATGATCAGAGGGAGATGCTACTTTCGGAATGCCAGTATATTACTTCATGGATATATGAAGCATTGAAAAAAATTGTAAAGCAAGGTGATATGAATGCTTAAAATCGCAAACTTATCAGTTAAAGACAGGGAAGCTTTATTCAGAAATACAGCACAGAAATGTGGTATGAATGAAGCAATTGTCGAGAAAGATTTTTGGGTTTGTTGGGCAATGAACTATTTGTTCCAGCTTTCTAAATGGAAAAACCACCTTGCGTTTAAGGGTGGTACAAGCCTGTCAAAAGGCTATGGACTGATCGAGCGCTTCTCAGAGGATATTGACTTGATATTGGATTGGAGATTATTAGGTTATTATATAGTTGAACCTTGGAATGAACGCAGTAAAACAAAGCAAGACCTATTTAACAAAGAAGCAAATACTAAAACCTCTATTTTTCTTAAGAATGAATTTATACCTTCCTTAAATTATGATTTTAACCACATGCTAAATGAATCATATAGCTTGGATATAGATGCCGTTGATCCTCAGACTGTGAATTTCGCTTATCCGCAAATCTTTCAGGATTCTGCAATTCTAAAAGTTATCCGTATGGAGATAGGTTCATTGGCAGCATGGACACCTATACAAAATAAAATAATTACCTCTTATGCTGCTGAAAAATATTCACACATTTTTAATATACCTTCAACCAGCGTGTTATGAAAGGTATTCTCGACATTATTACGATCTACATTGCATGAACAATTCTGCTGTGAAGTTAAATGCTTTTTCAGATTTAAAGTTATTAGAACGTGTAACAACCTTCAAAGCACGTTTCTATCCGGCTAACTCAGCTCGATATGATCTTGCAAAGCCAAAAACAATGAAATTGATGCCGTCGGACGAGTGCATGGCTACACTTGAAAGCGATTATTCGCATATGCAAAATATGATTTATGGTCACAAACCAAATTTCTCAGAAATAATGAATTCCATTAAAACTCTAGAAACCGAAATCAATCAACTGTAAGATAAAAAAATATTTTAATCATAAATTTTTTTCTGAAAGTTAATTGCACAAATAATTTAGAGGATATGGAGTGACAAAATAAGTGAGAAATAAGAAGAATACATCGCATCCTAGAATGATAACGGAAATAATGACACCAATGGAGCTTGAGAGGAATGACGGAGATGAGTTTTACCCGAACGGTATTTTTGAGTTTCATATCACCAGAATGAATGAGTATATTAATCAGCATCAGGGCGAATTTGAAAAAGTTGAAATTGATGTCGAGTTCTATTATCGCTATTTTAAGAATCATGATATTAATCAGATGTATGTTGAGCAAGCAAATCTTGAACGACCGGTCATTTTTGCTGAAATTACGCCGGACAGGCTATACAATGGCTATCTGGGAATTAGAGAAGATTACTATTCGAGAGGGTATAATCTTATTGACGGGCATCATCGTATACATAAAGCGTATAAGTTAGGTATAAAGGCGATTTGGGCTTGGATAGTTCCGATGGAGCAGCATTATCGATTTATGTCCAAGGGATTCGAAAAATATAAGGAGTATTGGAACGGAAAGTTAAGTCAGGTGTAAATATGAGGAAAATTATTGATGCAGCAGATTTATTTAAACCCCATATCTTTGAAAGAGGAGAAGTAATCAGCTATACTGATGCAATTACAATCACACATCAGAGTGTAGATTTAATAAGTGCGGTAGTTGAAGGCACTGACGATTATGATGTCCAAATAATGATGCAGAATGGCGATATTATCGATATGAGCTGTTCATGTCCTTATGCTGATTCAGGTGAAAACTGCAAACATATGGCAGCAGTACTCATCCACTGTTTTGAATATTTAAATGATACCCCTGAGGAGGATGAGGAATCCATACATCTTCACACGGAGGCTTTGACTAGAGATCAATACAGTGTGCAAACTGAAGAACTGGAAAAACTGATCAGACAAGAAGCCTATGATGATATTGTGGCTTTCTTGATTTCGGAAATGTTACGTGATTCGGAAATTAAGAAGAGTTTTCTTGCAAGGTTTTCTCCCAGACAGATAACTGTAAAAGATATGGTTGCAGATTTCAAATTGATATGTAACTTTTATATGGGACGAAAAAGGTTTATTGATTATAGCCATGCTTCTCGATTTTTCGCTGAATTGGATGGATACTTGGATCGAGTCAATTCACTGATAGAAAACGGATTACTTCTGCAAGCAGCACAAGTAATAGCAGGCATAACAAGAGGGTTTGACGATCTGACGTTGGATGATTCTGATGGCGGAACCACTGACTTTTATATGCGTGTTATTGAATTATTGAACTTCTTACTGTCATGTGAAGATGAGGAGACCAATGACTTTGTTCTCGACTGGATTTCTCAGGCTATAGCAGATGAGGATAATTGGTATTTATCCGAAATGCTGCAACCTGTTTGGGAATCGCAGTTCGATGAATCCGAGTTGATTGAAAAGAAGATTGAGCAAATCATGGGGCAATTAGGATTACTGATCAGTCAACCGGAGAAAAAAGTAGAGGATTATCAGTTCATTTCGAATCTGATTACGTTAGCTGAATTGAGGCTACAACGAGGGGATGGCGTGGGGGCTGTTGAAAGTATGCTGGCACCGTTTAGGTGTTCGTGTCGTATTTTAATCTGGTTGGTAAATTTGGCGGAATCTAATGGCAATCAGGAAAAGGAATATGAACTGCTTCAAGACGGATTGGCATTGGCACAAAAGAAGCATCATCTTGGAATGATAAACGAATTTGGTGTGAAATTATGTAGCTTCTATCAACGAACGAATCAAATAGAACGTTATAAATTTACCCTAAAAAATCTACTGCTGAGTAATCAACATCATTTAGAGTATTATTATGAATATAAAGCCCTTTTTGGTCAAGAAGAATGGATGCTTGAGAGAGAGACGATTATTGGGAAATTTGAAAACCAATATAATAATGAGATTAAAGAAGTAACTTACAGGGATAATTTTCCTTCTTCAACAATTCTGCTTCCTTTTGAAGATATAAACCCGGATAAACTAAAAATACTATCTTATACAACATATGAGAAGCTTGATAGTATAGATTTAGATTTAGAAAATGTAGAGGGAAAGCTAGAACAGCTTACGGACTTTGGAGACTTATCCATAAAAGTAGATGAGGTTTCTGAACACAGGTATTCACTGGATATATTATTTAAATCCGATAAAATAACACCAGTTGATATGAAGCTAGTATCAGAAGGAGAAGTATTAGATTATAAAAATTATTCTATTGGTGGAAGAGAAAACTCTGAGGGCAATGTAGAGGGAAATTTTATAAGAGTAAACCAATCGTTTGAAATAAACTCATTAAATGATAAATATACGCTTGAAATTTGGGGACACAAGGATAACAAAACAAATATTGAAATACCTATAAATTAATATGTTTATTACTTGTTGGTATTAATAATAAAATTCCACTAAAATAAGTAAATGTTTTAGTTAATTAAAATTTTATACAAATAAAAAGTGAAAATGATTATAGTAATTATCAAGCATTTTCACTTTTTTATTAGTTTTGTTACCATCAGACTGGCAATTCTTCAAGTTTTTTAAAACTTGTTCAATGGCAATTATAAATCTTAATAAAAATTACGGTATTTTGGTTTTTTTCGAAAAGAAATAATACCGATTTTTGATTTTTGAATTGCTATGACCTCTTCTGATACAAGAAATATATCCGATAGATGCTGGTTGTGCTTCTTTTACAACTATGCAGCCTTGATGTAGAGCGGAACAAGAAAATGGGATGCAAATTCATCGGCTTCTTCCTCAAGGGCGGCTTTGTTAATGGATTTATCTTTTAGTTGCTCAAAATGGCCAAGTTCAATATGTCCAATTTCATGAGCTAATGAAAAATTTAGCCTTTTCTTTAGCAGAGGAGTATTTCTACGGGAATCTAATATTGAAGCTGCTTTAAGTGCGTCTAATTATAAAGATGAATTGGCAAAGATAAAGAAAGAAATCTCAACCTTAGAAAGTAGAGCAAAAAAACTAGTTGATTTTAGGATTGAGGATAAAATATATGAGAGCAGTTACGAGGAAAAATATGAAGAATTATCTTAAAAACTAAATTCCGCAAAGCAAAAGAAATTAGAAATTGAACTTATGATTGATAATGAATCATCAATGGAAAGAAGAATTAAAACATTCCGTAAGGCATTTAATATTGAGGAACCACTTGAAGAATTTGATAGAGCAATTTTTGATAGCCTTGTTGACAAAGTAATTATTGGTGATGTTGATGAAGATGAAAATGACAATCCTTATGTTGTAACTTTTGTTCTTAATTCAGGTAAAATTATTAGAAAATTTACCTATATCAAATTGACATGAGTAAAATTTGGCGATATAATCTCGAAAAATACATTAATGAAGACTATAATGATGTTGATCAATTAATAAAGCTGGCAGTCATCCATTACCAATTCGAAAGTATTCATCCTTTTTATGATGGCAATGGAAGGACAGGCAGAATCATAAATGTTCTTTACTTGGTATTGAAGGAATTGCTTGATAGTCCTATACTTTATTTAAGCAGCTATATAATCAGGAACAAGTCAGCATATTACAGACTTCTTCAGGAAGTCCGAACCCATGAGAATTGGGAGGAATGGATTGTCTATATTCTCACAGGTATTGAAGAAACAGCAGAAGAGACATTGAGGTTGGTAAAAAGAATCAATGCTGAAGTTGAAACCATGAGTGCAGAGATTAAGGAAAAGCTACCGAAAATATATTCAAAAGAATTAATTGATTTGTTGTTTTATGAGTTTTATACAAAAACCATCTATATTGAAAATGGCTTATCGGTAACAAGAAAGACTGCGGTAAATTACCTATCTTCTCTTGAAAAAGAGGGTTTTCTTGCTTCTGAAAAGATAGGCAAGGAGCGGATTTATCAAAACAAGAGATTGTATGATTTAGTTAAATACGGGCAATGAGGGTGGTATAAAATGCAGCAACCTATAAAAAATGATATTCGGGCTGATGATGGCGGTAGTTGGAAAATGACAATTTACACTAATGGTTACAACATGAAGTTGATTTCAATAATCGAGTCTATTGCTCAGGCAGAAAATGAATCACGCAGCGATAATATTAAGCGGGGAATCAAACAACGTTCTGCACAAGGTACTTCAAAGCTTTGCAATAGAACTAGAGAGTTTATAGTTTTTAATAAAATGGAGGTAGAATTATGAAATACACGTGGTTCGATGAATATTGTCTTTCTAAAAAGGGTGTAGTCAAAGAGTATAAGCTTGAATGGGATGCCACAAGGTATATGATCAAAGATAAAATGTTTGTTCTTCAAGGCGGTGATAAGGAAGGTAAACCAATCCTTACTGTAAAATTAGAGCCAGTATATGGAGAATTTTTAAGGCAGCAATACAAGGACATCATACCCGGATATTATATGAATAAAGAACATTGGAATTCATTGTATTTAGAGGGAGATGTTCCTGATGAAGTTGTAAAAGACATGTTGGATAAGTCCTATAATCTTGTGTTAGCTTCGCTTAGCAAAAAGCTTCAGAAGGAATTTTTGGAGGACAAATAATAGATGGGAGAAACAGCGTGAAAAGAATGCAAGGAAAGAAGCATGTAAAAATGCACTAATCAAAGCTAAAGACTTAGCACAAGCATTTAATATGGATGTTGGGTCTCCCATTGAAATACAAGAAATATATAAAGGTGTTCGAGCTTCAGGTAACTATGGGGATAGCGATTGGGGAGGTGTTTATACTGTAGCTTGTGCAAGTCCAAGATCAATTAATGACGAAGTAGATAATGAAGTACAACTTAAAGGAAATGAAAGAGTGGTATATTTAAGATATAGAATCAAATTTGCTTTAGGTGTTTCAAAAAAATTCATTAGTCAATAAATATAGTGCCAACCCTATAAAATCAGCTTTTTTGAAACACCCATTGACCAGTTATTTTTTGGAATCACCTTAATTATAAAACAATAAACTGTAATAACTGTTTTATATGGTATAATTAATATATTCACTTGAGAGATACGTTTTTAAAATCTTATCCATAAAATGTTTTAGTCTGTAGATAATGTAAAAAACCATGGAATTGAGAAAGTATTTATAATTTGTGTATTATATAGTCGATGTCAGATTGCATAAATTATCGGAGGTATGTTGTGCATTGTGCTTGAAATGTATTATAAAGATATATTGCTGAATAAACATTGTTTCAATAAAAAGGAGGGCATATGAGAGAGTTATTTGCAGGGACCTTTAAAGAAAAGAATGAAATACCGGAGCAGTATAGGATAGAAAGCAGGGAACAGCGGGAATACCTTGTTGATGGAAAGCTGAATACCTGGAAAGGCAGTTGCTATGAAGTCATGTCTCCAATCTATACCAAAGTGGGAGATGGATATATTCAGGAAAGGATTGGAAGTTATCCGCTGATGGACGAAACAACAGCGTTGGAAGCCTTGGACGCTGCTGTGAAAGCATATGATAATGGAAAGGGAATCTGGCCAACCATGACTGTGGAAGAAAGAATCTTCTGCATGTATAAGTTCCTTCAGAAGATGAAAGAGAAGAGAGCCCAGGTTGTTAATATGCTCATGTGGGAGATCGGGAAGAATCTGGCTGATTCCGAAAAAGAATTTGACCGGACTGTGGAATATATCGAAGGGACTATTGAGGCATTGAAAGATCTGGATAGAGTGTCTTCTCGCTTTGTTGTCGAGCAGGGGGTTTTTGCACAGATCAGACGTGCTCCTCTGGGTGTCGTATTATGTATGGGCCCATATAATTACCCCCTAAATGAGACATTCACAACACTGATTCCGGCTCTTATCATGGGAAACACGGTTGTAATGAAGCCGGCAAAGCATGGAGTGTTATTGCTGGAGCCCTTGCTGGAGGCATTTCGTGATTCTTTTCCACCTGGAGTCATTAATACCGTCTATGGTCGGGGAAGAGTCGTGATCGGGCCTCTTATGGCAACCGGAAAGATAGATGTTTTTGCTTTAATCGGATCTGCAGCATCGGCAAACAGTATTGAAAAACAACACCCAAAACTGAATCGACTGAAGACTGTTTATGGACTCGGGGCAAAGAATCCGGGTATCATTTTGGAAGATGCAGACATTGACCTGACAGTTAAGGAATGTATCAGCGGATCCCTTAGCTATAATGGACAACGCTGTACTGCATTGAAAGTTTTGTTTGTCCATAAGAAAATTGCTGATGAATTCATCCGGAAATTTTGTGAAGCTGTGACAGCACTGAAAACAGGAATGCCGTGGGATGGAGCTGCCATTACTCCTTTGCCTGAGGAAGGCAAAGTGGAGAAGATGATGGAATATGTGACGGATGCACTGGAAAGAGGGGCGGATATTGTAAATGAAAACGGGGGAGCCCATCTGAACAGTATTTTTAGTCCTGCGGTACTATACCCGGTTCAGGAAGATATGAGGATTTATAGAGAGGAACAGTTCGGGCCGGTTGTCCCAATTGTGCCTTTTAGTGACATTTCGGTACCGATCCGGTACGTAGAAGAATCGGAAGTAGGCCAGCAGGTAAGCATATTCGGCCGGGACTATGAATGCATATCCAAACTGATCGATCCCATGGTTAACCAGGTATGTCGAGTGAATATAAACAGCCAGTGCCAGAGAGGACCGGATACATTTCCATTTACTGGGAGAAAGGACTCAGCGGATGGAACTTTATCCGTAAGTGATGCACTAAGGGTGTTTTCCATACGTACATTGGTCGCAGCCAAAAACACTGAGCTAAACCGAAAAATCCTAAGTGAAACGACGAAGAACAGAAAATCGAAATTTTTATCAACCGACTACATTTTCTAAAGGAAAAATTTAAACTGTACCTAGCCAAAAACAGGAATTCCTAGTTTTTAGCTAGGTATTTTCGCTTTACCCCACTTTATGATTATACTGATAAGAACCTTTCTCTTGACAACGAAATAATAAATATACTTAATACATATACAGTTGAGCAATTGAAGAATTTCTATAAAGGAATAGTTAAGAACATTAAGGGGCTGGTTGGGGCAGATGTTGTGTACAATCCAATGTACCCAATTTTCCGGCTCAGGTCATGAAGGCTTCTGAATGCGAGCTTTACATAAATGCAATAATCCATTACGTGTCATTTGGTAGCTTGGTACCATACTATGATATAGAAAAACGTAAACCTTTAAAGGATGATGAGGACGAATAGAAAATATTACATAAATGAGAATGAGATTAGCCATGACGAATTCGATGCGTTTATGTACATATTTGATGAAAAAATGAAGCATTTGGTATGAGTTTCCCAATGTATTAGCAGGCCAGAATATAAATTTAATGTGAAACATTGATATGTTACTATCTACCTATAGTGATAAAAACGCTGTAGATATGTTCCGGAGAATGTGCAACTCTAAATGACATCAATTCTGCAGGGAAACGTTAGTTTTATTTAGGTGAAAACGAAGATCTAAAAAGACTGAGAAAGGTGGATATTATATGAAATTATCAAATGAACAGTTAAAGAATATTTATTTCGGAGCATATAGCATTTGCGAAACTGAGGATGGATATTTACAGGCTTTTCAGTATACAAAGCAACAGATGCAGTACTTTAAGGAAAGTTCTGATTTTTGGTATGACAGATGTAAGGCCTCCAGCGCAAAAACACTTGAGTTTAGTACAAGAGCAACTCAAATTTCCTTGGACTACAAAATCATATGGGTGGGGTCAGAGGATTCCATTGAGCTTGCTGTTGACGGATTGATAACAAAAATATATTACGTAAAGGATTTGAAGAAAAAGGGAAAAATATCCTTTGAAATGCCTGCTGGTGAAAAGAAAGTCATAGTCTATTTGCCTGCTGATGCGACTATTTTAATACGTAATTTTGAGATTAATACGGACGTGTTTCCTTTGGAAAAAAGGGAGAGGGTTTTATGGATGGGAGATTCTATAACACAAGGGTTTGGACCGTTACGTTCCGCACATACCTATGTAAGTGTGGCAAATCGTCTACTTAACTACGATATTATCAATCAGGGAATTGGTGGATACATATATGATAAAAACGTACTTGTTAATATGGAAGGTTACTCTCCAGATAAAATAATTGTTTCTTTGGGAACCAATCAATATGGAACAGAAAGTATGAAGGATATTGAGGAATATTACGAAAGATTATCAGAAATATATGGGGATAGGCCGGTACTTTGCATCACGCCAATCTGGAGGGGGGATTCACCTGATGGATTTGAGACGCTTGCAAAGTTCTGCCAAAAAACGAAGGATATTTGTATAAAGTATTCTAATATAACTGTAGTTGAAGGATTTAAGCTTGTGCCCCATTTATCTGAATATTTTCTGGACAATCTTCATCCCAATGCCCTTGGCTCGGAGGTATATGGAAGAAACCTCGTGTTAGCAATACATGAAGCTGGATTTTAATATTTCTCCTATACAAATAGAAGTACAGAAGCACATCGGATGACAAGCTATGATATGGTTGAAACAGAAAAACAAATAGCTTGAGACCCTATGACTATATGATAAAATGGTTATATGTAAATATTATGAATCGGAGGAGATTCTATGAAAAGGCTAGTAGCTTCAATATTATCAATATTAATTTTACACTTACATATAACAGCATAAACATCCAATATGCCTATAGTTCAAATATAAGTAAATACATTTATGTGTACGCTCATGAAAACTCAAATTTTGCTCCAAAATATGTATTAAAGAGCGATGGTACTGTATCTTGCGGAGAAGAAGCAATAAAGGAACTTAAGGATGTTCGGTCGATATCTACCTACGAGGATTCAAAACTATTTGCTCTAAAAAATGATGGGACTATTTGGCTGTCTGATAATAGTTTATATAAAGTTGAGGGAATTACCGATGCTATTGGTATGACCGTTGGTGGCAAAACTTTATGGGATACTGATTTTATTTTGGGCGGTGAAATATTACATCAGTATTTTGCTGTCTTAGAAAAGGATGGTAGCATATTCGTTTGGGGTAATAATGAAGATGGTTTGATTAACCGTTTTGGTATGAATATGAATACACCAGTAAAAGTTTGCAGTAGCGATGCCATTTTGCAGATTGACTCCACTTCAATGTCCTTTAAAGGTGAAGAATGTGAAGTTGATCCTGGTAGAACCACCACTCCAGTTATCGTAAATGGCAGAACCTTAGTTCCGATTAGAAACATAATTGAAAAATTCGGCGGAACAGTTGCGTGGGATGAAACTACAAAAACAGTCACTATTATTCTAGATTCAAACACAATTGAGCTTCAAATGGACAGTACAATCACCCGGATTAATGGTGAGGAAAAAGCAATGGAGGTCGCTCCATGCATTATAAACTCACGGACAATGCTGCCTTTAAGGTTTGTCTCAGAGAATCTGGGCATTTCGGTTGAGTGGAATAATGATTATAGAACGATATACTTGGACCATTAGCGTTGCATTAAATTTATAAAAAAAGTCAATGTAAATAATTTGCTGGCATGGTCTTCACATAGAAGGAGATTCTGCCACATGCTAAAGAAAAGGGGAGTGACCACCTAAGCCCAAGCACTAAAAAACTTAATACGATTAACTGACTTTATACCTGCGTAGCACAGTTTCAAATTCTTGTTTCCAATTGAACTGCTTTTGCTTAACTTTAGGTGGAGGCCTTTTTTGGGCTTAAGTCCTCTTGAAGCTGTTGCTGGGCAAGGATTTGAAGAAATGTTAAATTAACATAATTTTGCAAAAAAGGCGGTAAAATAGAAGGTTTACAGCTTGATTTATTGTTTCCGATTAAGTAGAAGGGTTAGAATAAGTTTGAAAGGTAAGGCGGATTACCTATTACAAAGAAGGGAGTGCTTAAATGGAAGATGTTAAAATTGACTCATCATTATCATTCGGCGGTTATAATTGGCGTGTGCTTGACATACAAAACAATGCGGCTTTGATTATGACCGAAGATATTATAGAACAACGTGCTTACCGTCATGGCTATTACAATATGACTGGTTAATTTAAAACACTGGCAGTCAGATTTAACAGCCAGTGCTTTTGTGTCATATTGCCTCCTTGACACAAGGATATTAAAAAAATTTTCTCTCTCCAAGTCTCTTTTTTTAAAATGTCCTTGACATAGGGTCCATTTTAATTTTTATAGAACAGGCTCTTTTTTTATATTGAAAAAGTAAGTTGTTATATATTATTTCCATTTTAAATGGCACAAAGAATTGATTGTAAATTGGGAATAAAAAGCTAAAGTACACATTGACAAAAGTTGATATGATGCATATACTATTACATATCGAATAAATTTGATATGAGGTGATAAATTGGTTACAATATATGAGGATTACGCAAAAGTGTTTAAGGCATTTTGCGATGAAAAACGTCTGCGAATACTTGAACTGTTACGCAGTGGAGAAAAGTGTGCATGCAAGTTATTAGAAGATCTCGATATAGGTCAATCGTCGCTGTCTTATCACATGAAAATTCTGGTTGAATCGGGTGTTGTAGTGAGTCGACAAGAGGGCAAATGGACCCACTACACAATCAGTGAAAAAGGTAGCGACTATGCAACTGAGCTACTGAAAACATTGACAACGCCGGATACAATAAATACAAGTGATAATTGTTGCAAAGCTTAAAAATAATTTAAAAGGATTTTTTTTGAGCATTAAATCAAAAATATTTAATTTGTGTTCTAAGTTAGAAAGTGAGGTTTTTATAGTATGCAAATATTAAAGGCAATCTGGGATTTCTTACAGAATCAAATACTGGGGATGAAATGGCTAAACGAATTAATCGGCAGTGGACTTAATGCGTTAGGTCTTGACACAACTAATCGTTGGATTGGAAGCATTCAATTTTTTGTTTATGACGTTATCAAAATTACCCTACTCCTGTGTTTTCTGATTTTTATAATCAGCTATATTCAAAGTTATTTTCCACCTGAGCGAAGTAAGAAGATATTAGGGCGTTTTCATGGTATCGGAGCGAATGTGGCTGCTGCCCTGCTAGGAACGGTGACACCATTTTGTTCCTGTTCATCAATACCGCTCTTTATAGGTTTTACATCTGCAGGTCTACCTTTGGGAGTAACTTTTTCATTTCTTATTTCTTCTCCCATGGTAGACCTTGGTTCTCTTGTTTTATTGATGAGTATTTTTGGTGCAAAAGTCGCTGTTATCTATGTGCTGGTAGGTCTTATTATAGCTGTTATTGGTGGTGCACTTATTGAAAAACTTCGTATGGAGAAGCATGTTGAAAGCTTTATCCTTACTGCTGGTAGTGTAGATATTGAATCTCCTGATTTATCAAGAAAAGACCGACTTGTTTATGCCAAAGAGCAAATGCTATCAACCTTTAAAAAGGTATTACCGTATATCTTAATAGGAGTTGGTATCGGTGCGATTATTCATAATTGGATTCCTGAAGGATGGGTGTCAACTGCACTTGGAAGCAATAATCCCTTTGGGGTAATATTGGCGACATTAATTGGTGTTCCGATGTATGCTGATATTTTTGGTACTATTCCCATTGCAGAAGCTTTATTTGATAAAGGTGCACAACTTGGAGTTATACTCTCATTTATGATGGCTGTAACCACACTCTCGTTGCCCTCTATGATTATGTTGCGTAAAGCAGTTAAGCCCAAGCTTCTAGCACTTTTTATTGCAATTTGTACAATTGGAATCATAATTGTGGGTTATTTATTCAATGTTTTTCAGGCGTTGATAGTATAGGAGGAAATAAAGTATGGCAAAGAAATGGTACCCTGTTATCGATTATTCGATGTGTGTTGAGTGTGGCACTTGTGTAGCAAGGTGTCCCCATGGCGTGTATGACACTACAAAGGCCCCTTCACCTGTTGTGAAAAACCCCGAATTATGTGTTGATCATTGCCATGGCTGTGGTAACCGTTGCTCGGTAGGAGCAATCACCTATTTGGGAGAGGACACTGGCTGGACCCCACCAAACGGAAAGCAATTAGTGGAAGAATCCTGTTGTTCTTGTGGATGTGAAACTGTATCCGAAAAGAAGATTGTTGTTGAGTATCTCTATCTAGATTTAGAAACATGTGACCGTTGTATTGGAACGGACAATGTACTTGATGAGGTCATGATGACACTTGCCCCCGCACTGAGCATTGCTGGCTTTGAAGTAGAGTATAAAAAAATTGAGATGAAAACAGCAGAAATTGCAGGGAAATACAAGTTTCTTTCCTCGCCTACGATTCGTGTAAACGGTCATGACATCTGTCAATCTGTTGCAGAGAATAGCTGCGGTTGCTGTAGTGACATAAGCGGGACCCATGTAAACTGCAGGGTGTTTGAGTATAACGGAGAACCCTATGAGGTGCCCCCGAAAGAAATGCTTGCTGAAGCTATCCTAAATGAAGTGTTTGGGCAGGTTGAAGCTGACTGTTCCTGCGGAGAATATGAATTATCTGAAAATCTACAGGGATTCTATGAGGGAAAGAAAAACAAATCTAATTGCTCTTGTGGAGGTAATTGCTGATGATGGATAAGAAAAGACTGCTTAAAGTCATAATTCCAATTTGTTTGGTTCTCATTGTTGCAGGAATATGGATATTCAAGAATGTAAATAAAGGATCAGCTCCCATTGTGGCTCTTCCTGAGAGCAAAGGGTCAGAAAACCTTGTAATGCCTCAGAATCAAGAAGATTTTGTGCTTGAGGCAACATCAATTGGTTTAGATGTATTAAAGGAATATAACTTACCTATCATTATTGATTTTGGGGCTGATTCATGTATTCCATGCAAGGAAATGGCTCCTGTGCTAAAAACATTAAATGCGGGAATGCAAGGTAAAGCTATAATCAAGTTTGTTGACGTATGGAAAAACGGAGAAGCTGCAAAGGATTTCCCTATTCAGGTTATTCCCACTCAAGTATTTATTAATGCTGATGGTAAACCTTATGTGCCAAGCAAGGATATGCATATTAAGTTTGACATGTATAGCGACAAGGATACTGGTGAACATGCTTTCACTGTGCATCAAGGTGGACTGACAGAAGATCAGATGAGGGCTATCCTTACCGACATGGGGGTGGATGAATGACACAACTCCTAGAAGGTTTATCCGAAATAATCCTTGAGAGTGGTTGGCTCGCACCTATTCTTGCATTTGTTGCTGGAGTGCTTACTTCTTTTACACCTTGTTCTTTGTCTAGTATCCCTCTTGTTATAAGTTATGTGGGTGGTACTGGGCAGAGGGATACGAAAAAAGCATTTTGGCTTTCTATTACTTTCGCTTTGGGAGCCGCTGTTACATTTACAACGCTAGGGGTAAGTGCTTCTATTGCTGGCCGTTTAATTGGGACTTCAGCATCATGGTGGTATATCATTCTAGGTATATTAATGTTGTTAATGGCTTTACAAACGTGGGGTATATATGAAATTATACCCTCAAGTTATCTAGTTTCTAAAAATACTAAAAGAGGCTACTTAGGTGCTTTCATTGCTGGGATTCTCGGAGGAGTTTTTTCCTCACCCTGTTCCACACCTGTACTTATCGCTCTGCTTGCTATCGTAGCTGGAAAAGGAAGCATTTTTTGGGGAATACTATTATTGCTGATGTATTCAATTGGTCATGGCATTCTTGCTATTGTGGCTGGAACGTCTATTGGCTTTGTTCAAAAGCTTTCTTCAAGCGAGAAATATGGTAAAGCAAGCACTATACTGAAAACAGTGATGGGTACCCTGATATTGCTCATTGGGTTTTATATGTTTTATCTTGGGTTCTGAAATAATATTAAAAAGGAGAGATTTATTATGGCATTGTTTGGTAAGAAAAATAAAAAAGAGGAAACTACATCATGTTGCTGTGGTGGAAATTGTGATGCGGAAAGCATGGCAAAAGCAGAAAACGCTAAATCTGAAGGTCCAGGAGTAAAGGTATTGGGAAGCGGATGTGCCAAGTGTAATCAACTTGAAGAGGCAACAAAAGCAGCCTTGGAACAACTTGGAATGGATACTACTATTGATCATGTAACCGATTTTTCACAGATTGCAGCGTATGGAGTGATGACTACCCCTGCTCTTGTCATCGATGGAAAAGTGGTATCCTATGGGAAAGTGCTTAAAACTGATGAGATCGTAAAAATTTTCCAAAAAGTAAGGGGGTAAACCATGGAGAATGAAAAAGTTTCTGGTATAGGTTATTTTGAAAGATATTTAACAGTATGGGTTATATTATGCATGATTGCAGGTGTGCTGGTTGGTAAGTTTTTGCCTGGAATCCCTGCCTTTTTAGGCCAATTTGAATATGCAGAAGTGTCTATTCCAATCGCTATTCTTATATGGCTTATGATTTATCCAATGATGCTAAAGGTTGATTTCCAAAGCATCAAGAATGTAGGTAAAAATCCTAAAGGACTTTTTGTCACATGGATAATTAACTGGTTGATAAAACCCTTTACCATGTTCGGTATTGCATGGCTGTTTTTCTATGTGATATTTAAAGCGATTATCCCAGCTGAACTGGCAAAGGATTATCTTGCAGGAGCAATTCTCCTTGGAGCTGCTCCGTGTACAGCAATGGTATTTGTATGGAGCCATTTGACAAAAGGAAATGCAGCTTATACGGTGGTGCAAGTGGCAACAAATGATCTTATTATTCTTGTAGCCTTTACGCCTATAGTAGCGTTTCTCTTGGGTGTTAGCGGTGTAGAGATTCCGTGGGATACCCTTATTCTTTCTGTAGTATTGTTTGTTGTGATACCTTTAGCTGGCGGAGTAATTACCCGTAACTATATCACGAACAAGCGAGGGTTTGAATACTTTGAAAAGAGTTTTATACCGAAATTCGGAAATATCACCATCATAGGTTTGTTGCTGACTTTAGTAATTATTTTTTCATTTCAGGGCGATGTAATTCTGAATAATCCATTACACATTGTTTTAATTGCTATACCATTGATTATCCAGACTTTCCTAATCTTCTTCATTGCTTATCTGGCAAGTAAAACTTTAAAGCTTCCACATAATGTAGCGGCTCCTGCTGGTATGATTGGTGCTTCAAACTTTTTTGAATTGGCTGTTGCTGTAGCTATTGCACTTTTCGGAACCCAAAGCCCGGTTGCATTAGCGACAATTGTAGGTGTACTTGTTGAAGTGCCAGTCATGTTGATTTTGGTTAAAATAGCAAATAATACAAAGCGTTGGTTTCCAAAGCCAGATGCAAAATGAAGGAGGAAGAAATATGAATGATACTAAAACAAAGGTAGCATTTATATGCGTCCATAACTCTTGTAGATCTCAAATAGCAGAAGCTCTTGGTAAATACTTTGCGAGTGACATATTTGAAAGTTATTCTGCCGGTACTGAAACCAAACCTCAAATCAATCAAGATGCAGTTAGGTTTATGAAAGAGATATATAATATAGATATGGAACTAACCCAACGTTCTAAATTACTTGAGGATATTCCGCCAGTAGATATGGTTGTAACGATGGGCTGTAATGTCAATTGTCCATATCTTCCATGTAAGTGGCGCGAGGATTGGGGGTTAGATGATCCTACTGGAAAAAGTGATGAGGAGTTTAAGAAAGTAATATCTATTATAGAAACAAAGATAAAAGACCTGAAAGAGAGACTAAGGTCTTTATGAGAATTAACGCCAATTGCAAGTAGAATAATTGGCGTTATAATTATATTGCGGATATGTTTCCTTACACCGATAGGTTCAAATGACATCAATCTCATCAACTCGAGCCATGTGGAGAGTGTTGTCTTGAATTCGAAGAAACCTTGATTTTATGCGGATGTGCGGGTTTTTTGCACTCCTCTTATTTTTTGAATTGAAGTTGTTATTTTATAAATCATTTGTAGATAGTTCTTTATAAAGATATAAATCTGAGATAAAATCGAAGTGTGTTGAGACACACAAATTTGATTTTTTTGGCGTTATGAATGAGAGATGCAGGGACAAGTGGGAAATAACAAGGAGAAAAGAGATGAGTATCGATAATTACAAACAATATTTTACCAATGAATATCTAATGGGACCTAACAGCCTCAGAATTTTGAATGCGCTTTTTGAGGAGTGTCCTCTGAGAATGAATGATGAAAACCTAATTCTTGATTTGGGCTGCGGCACAGGACTTACAAGCTTCTTTATCTGCAAGGAAACAGGGGCAAAAGTACTTGCAAACGATCTGTGGGTAGATGGAGCAGAAAATGCAAGACGTTTTGAAAAGCTTGGAGTAGGTAATATGATTACTCCGATTCAAGAGAATGCTAATGATTTGCGGTTTGAAAGAGAGACCTTTGATGCTATTGTTAGTGTAGATTCATATCATTATTTTGCCGGGATGCCGGGGTATTTTACAGAGAAAATATTGCCATTTATAAAGCATGGAGGCGTTGCATTGATTGGTATTCCTGGAATAAAAAATGAATTTGATGACAGGACAAAGGAACTCTTAACACCATGGCTTGGGGATGAGGCTTACATGTTTAAAAGTCCTAGACAATGGGAGATGCTTATAGAATTCAATACTGATATAGAAAATGTCAAGGTGTGGGAAATGAGTTGTTTTGATCGGGCTTGGAATGAATGGCTCGCCCTGGATAACGAATATGCCAGTGGCGACAAGGAGTATTTTGAATCGATAATAAAACCATACTCAAATTTTGTTGGGATAAAGGTGATAAAAAGATAGACTATAATTCGTTTTATGAAGGGAGCCACAATTTTTTCATGGACTTACTGGTGTACATGGGATGATTTATAGACCTATCAAGTTTAATATTAACAAATGAAATTACTCCCAAAATAAAGTTGTTTAGCGATTATATAAAAACCGATCATATAGATGTATCTTTTACAGAAGGCAGTAACCCTACGAGTTTGGATGAGTTAAATAATTGCTCCAAAGCTTTCAAATTGTTTGATGTAGACGGTAGTGGAAAACCGATTTTATATATTTTTGCTGAACCGTTTACCAGATCTAATTTTCCACAATCTTATAGCGGACTTTTTTCGATAAATAATAATAAAGTAATAAAGTAAATCAGTTGTTGACAGGGTACGAATGCGGTGGATCTGCCGGTGGTGACTACGTATGTCTTTATAAGGATAACAAGACTTCTAAAATTGTAATAGGGACTTTCAACCATGCAGGAGGCTTTGGAGGACATGCAGCCGGAGGAACCTTTTACGAATATAAAAATGGCAAGGGATATAAAATTGCTTCTAGAATGTGGATAAACCAAACGACTGGAAATTATAATAAAAACGATTTGCTTGAAAATGCAAATCTATTTTATAATGATCAGGGGGTTCCGTTTACAAAAGATACAATCGAAAATGAAGGTTCTGTTACAGAATACTTAGTTAACGACAATCGAGTGACTATGGATGAGTATGACAATATTTCAAAAAGATTTGAATACATTCCAATGAAATTATGACGTTTGAGTAGTTTCGGTTAATAAGAACACAGATAATTTTATTTGGTATAGTCTTTAGAATTTCGTTATTAAGAGCCGACGGTGAAAGGGTGAAAAGAGGCAATGAAGAAATACGTTACGATATTCATTTTGGCGACTTTAATTGCTATTAGTGGCTGTGCGCCAGATACTTCACAATCCGTGGAGAACACAGCTACTTCAATTGGACAGCCAACTCCTAATATAGATGAGAATAGTGAAAGTACTGAAGATAAAGAAAACATATTGGTTATAGAAGATAAAATCAGTCCGTCATACCCAGTATATAGCTTTGAATTTGCTTATCACGACGAATTGGATGATGCGAAAAGGGAGTATTATCAAAAAGAATTTCCAGAAAAGTATTATTTCGATGAGCAGTATGTTGACCTTAGCATTCATGATGATAGTGGCAAGCTGATACAAAAAATAAAAATGGTCGGTACTCCTGTGTTTAATAGAAATTCATATCACATAACTGACTTTAACTTCGACGGTTATAAAGATATTCTGCTCCTCTATGATATTCAGGGGAATCGAGCCAATCACTTTTATTATGGGTGGATTTGGAATAGCGAGTTAAAGCATTTTGATAAGATTGCACTTGACATTTTGAACCTTGCTATTGATCGGAAAAACAAGTGCATCCTATCTGTCGTAACAAATTGGGCAGCATCACATACTTATTCAATGTACAAGTACATAGGAAAGGAATTTGTACTGATAAATGAGTTGACGATTGAATCTGTCACTAGTGATAAATATGAACAGTATGGGATAAGAAATCTCAAAAAGGGTGACGACCCGTGGGTATATATTGAGAAAAAACTGTCAGATGGGAAAATGACCACGGTACAAGAGTTTACTGTTGTGTTTCCCAACGATGTATCAAATAAGAGTAAAGCCGAAAAGTTATACCATTCTGAAAATTCCATGTGGGCTGTTTCAAGCCTTAAATGGTATCAGAGTGACTATGGCGGCGGTTTGGGTATCCAAGGTAAAGATGGCCAAGAGATACAGGTTGGGATGGATAAGGATTTGGAGTAAAGTTGCTAGTGTGGTTAGTAGCAAAGAATCTGGCTGTAGCTAGTTTTCAGTAAGGATTGATTAGTTATAATGCGATTTTTATTGGAGCAATAATCGAGCAAGCGGAGTTGAAGTTCTTAAAACCAAGCATAGAATTGGTAACTCGCTTGATGTGCCTGTGATCCTATTTGGACGATACTCGGAATTTAGCAGAAAAGCACCGGGTGGTTTTGGCAACTACCCGATGCAATGTGAACAAATCTATTTTTTCAGCTTGAGCCAAATCTCCATACTTGTTGTTTCAGGCGAATGGCTTGCATATCGCTCCGCACAAAATGCCTCTGTCTGCAATTTGTGATTTGGCAGCCATGTGTTATAGACGTACTGCTGCGCTTTGTAAAGAGCATCCATGACAAGAGCTTCAAAGTTCTCAGCTTCAAAGGAACAAATGATATACTCTCCGGATGGCAGTTCCCAGTTCACAAAACCGACTGGAACCTCTCTCTGCTTGGACTTTGCGCCCGCAAAATATCTAAAAAATCCTTCTTCTAAACATGGATGTGCAACACCAATTTCTTCTGCATCCTCAGAAAGTCCAAGCAAGACTTGCTTTTTCTCATGGAAGTTGTCCCAAAGAGTACTAAGCGGATCAACACCTGATTCTGTTCCCAATCCATCTAAAAGCTGGAGCGGAACATCTTTTTGGGTGCCGATAAAAAAGATCGGTTCTGCAATTTCCTTTCTACTTACTTCCAGAACAATACCATCGGTGATCAGCGGTACCCCTTCATCAATCAGAGTGTAGTGAAGTAAAAGCGCAGGCTTTGTCATGCGGTTGAGTGTCTGTGGATTTTTACGGTACTCATCCGGTGCCAACCCAAAGGTATCTTTAAAAGTTCGGGAGAAGTGTTCGTGAGAGGCAAATCCAAGGTCTAATGCGATATCCAAAATACGCTTATCCTTTTGAAGCAATGTCTCAGTTGCCTTTGCCATACGGCGAAGCTTAACGTACTCGGCAACTGGCTTTTTTACCAACCGGCTAAACAGTCGCTGATAATAAAAAGGTGATAAAGAAGCTATTTTTGCGAGGTTATCAATGTCAACTTCCTCATCCAAATGATACTCAATAAATTCTATGGTTTGCTGTATTTGTTCCCATGCGTGCATGTATAAGCACCTCCTTCTTCATCAGAATACCATACCGGGGGATATACCGCTTGACTGTGAATGCCTTCTTTATAGTACTCTAATAATTTTATCATGGAATTGGTAGTGAACCAATATCCATATGCAAGGATTGTCTACGATGAATCATCAACTGAAACTATTACTTTTTATGTCATTTTTGTGATAGAAGAGTGATAGTACTATTGTCATGGTATTATTAATTATTTGAATATCGTACTCAATAATAACCGAGTACTTTTCAAGTGAGTACAGGATTATATTATTGTAGGGATTGAAATTTATGAAAAAAAAGTAATGCGTTACTTATTAGAGCAGCCGGAGACTTGTATGATGGAAACATGAGCTCTTTGAAGAAAATTAAAGTCACTCGTTTACAATAAGTTACGTGAGTTGCAACTTAAAAGTGCTAAACCTTAACAAATGCAATTTAGTATTGGTTGATATATTATCCATTTTGGTTATAATTAGTTATAAAGAGGTGATGATGTGAACTTTGGGACTAATATTAAATACCTAAGGATGATGTATAAAAATATGACGCAGGAAGAGCTTGCATATCAACTCGGTGTTTCCAGGCAGACAATATCAAAATGGGAACTAAATCAGGGGAATCCTGAACTCAGTAAAATTAAGGAAATATGCGCATTATTTAATTGCAGTTCTGATGAGTTATTATTCGGTAATATCAAAATAGTAGATAAAGCATACTCTGAAATTGAGATAGAAATTCTTGAAGCTTTTGAATACATAAAATATACTGTTATTTCTACCGAGCCAGAAGACGATGCAATGCTTAGAATCCGGCAGTTAGCCAAGGAGCTTAACATTGATCACCCCAAACTGATTGGTTGGGACTTTCCACATCTTTCTCAGGAACAAATTAATGTCTACCATATGCATGGCTACACAGCAGCCCTAGTAATACCAAATGGGACTGAAATTCATAAAAAATCCCTTGCCGTTGAAGAAAGAAAGGCTCAGAATTATGTGACAATTACAATAAAGAATCCAATGGATAATCCATTTCATTTGGTTTCAAATGCGTATAAATCAATTTTTCAATATATCCATGTCAATAGATATACCTATGATCATTTTGCTTTTGAAAGTGTTATCCAAAAGGGTAACTCAGAATATATGAAGATCTATGTTGCGATTAAATAAGGGAGGGAACTAAGAAGATATCTGAATAGGGAATTTTATGATAAATTCAGTGAGGAAGATAGGGCTAAAATTATTGAAACGTTAGATTTCAACCCTGGAAATTCGTGGTATAAGGCGGATGGTGGAGAAGATACAATGGATTATATTTTTATATTATCTATTGATGACGTTGTCAGATCATTTTTTGGTGATAGCAGTAGGCTTTTGGATTTTCCAGGGAAAAATCAGAGGTACTGGTTTCAAAGAAAAGATGAGAACATTATCAAGCGAAGAGCAAATTACTTAAATTCATCGTGGTGGTGGTGGATACGTACACCAGGAAAGCATCATCGTGTAGCGGTTTATACATGGGGAGGGTAACATTGGAATACAAGGAAATGGGATTTCAAAGCGAAATACGAATGTAATTCATCATTTAGCCAATGACACCAGAGGTGGCGTTCGTCCGGCTCTTTGGATAAAAAAATGACAAAAGGAGACCTGAAAATGAACAAATATGAAGAGGGAATGAAAATACTGCATGAAAAATTTGGAAATGGTAAAGACAATGTCATTTCATTGGCAACAATATCACTAGAGCATGGTCCAGATGGTAATCCACGACCTTGCGTTCGTGATGTGGATGCATATTATGAGGATGGGGTATTCTACATCGTTACACACGCCCAATCTAATAAGGTTAAGCAAATAGCGATTAATCCGGAAGTATCTATTTCAGTCCATTTAGAAGATTTTTTTAGTAGTGGAGTGGGGAAAAATTTAGGATGGGTGTTGGACCCGGACAATGCGCAAATAAGAAATACAATGCGTAATGTCTTTAGAGAATGGTATGATTTTGCAAACAATGAGAATGATAAGAATTGCTGTATTTTAGCGGTCTATATGACAAAAGGCACACTTAGAATGGATCATGGCGCAATGTTTTATCACTTTGATTTTGAAAATAAGACTGTAATATGAGCCGTTTGTAAATTAAACTATTGGATTTGGATATTATCTAAAAATGCGTTTATTGAAGAAAGGATAATTGCGCTTTATGGAGCGTTCGATGGTGATAAGCTGATCCGTTTTTCCTTGAACGGCTGCGCTTACAAAAATGTAAATTGTGAACTAGATCCTTATATGATTTATCTTAGGTAAAAATTAGAAACGGGTGAATAACATGAATGATTTTCAAATGTTTTTAAATAATATTGACGATCCGGATAAAAAAGAGCGAATGGAGGGTATCCTAAATGATATAAAAAAGACGTTTCCTCAACTTAAAGAAGAAATTAAGTGGAATCAACCAATGTTCACTGACCATGGAACTTTTATTATTGGCTTTAGTATTGCTAAGGCTCACATAGCTGTGGCACCTGAGGCAGTAGTCATTAGTCTTTTTGAAAAGGAAATTGAGGAAGCTGGATATTCCCACACACAGGAGCTGTTTAGAATCAAATGGACAGATCAAGTGAATTTTGATCTGTTACATAAACTTGTTGCTTATAACATAGAGAACAAAAAAGATATGATAAAATTTTGGAGATAAAGGGGGTGTTTATATGGCAGAATTGAAGACCAAGCAGCACGATGCAGATGTTTTTGAATTTATTATATGTATTTTCGGGAAACCCAGAGCATGAATATTTACTTAAAGACTTGGGCAAGTATACAATCGGTAAGGCTTGCATCTATGTAAAGAAGCTGTCAGACATCGACTTAGAGGCGTTAACTATTCCTCAAATAGATTATTTTTTTAAACCAGCATTCTATTTGAGATTTGTCAGGACAATTTTTTAAATAAACAAAATTAAAAGGATGACTAATATTAAAATTTCGTATTGGAATTTTTTTAAGATATCCTTGAGATATTTCTTTTTTTACAGCTTCCTTGTACATAAAAGTGATACCAATATTTTGATGACACAATTCTTTAATAGCATTCATATTACCAATTTCAATTTTTCTTTTAAAATCTTTAATACTAAGATTTTGATTGTACAATGCTTGTTCTAGTATATCACGGGTTCCACTGCCTGGTTCGCGCAGAATAAGATTTTGATCAAGTAATTCTTCCAGATCAGTAGTTTTGGTTGCAATTTTGTTATCAGGAGAGCAGACACCAATAAATGTTTCGTTGGATATTAGTTTAAATTCAAATTGATTTTGGCTAAAATGGCCCTCCAGCAAGGCAAAGTCTATTTTTCCCTCCCAAAGCATCTTCTGAAGAACATGAGTATTTTCTACAAACATTGAAATATTAATTTCAGGGTCTTTTTTAAATATTTGATATAAAATAGGCGGAACCATGTATTCTCCAATAGTCAATGTTGCTCCAAAATTCAATGATTTAACTTGATTTTTAATGCGGTGCAATAAGGGTAAAATTCGTTCCGAATTAGCATTTAGTGTTCTTACATATTCCCGCAATGCTTTACCTTCTTCTGTAAGAGAAAAGTTCTTTCCCTTCCCTGAAACCAATACCACCTGATAATAATTCTCTAGAAACTGGATATGCTGTGAAACAGCGGGTTGTGTCATGTTTAATTTTTGTGCAGTCGTTGTATAATTACAAGTTTCACAAAGTGTAAGGAATGTCTGTAATCTATAGTCTAGCATTTGAAACCTCCATAAGTTAAATTTATATAAACATAAAATATTATAATTTTATTTTATACAAATAATATGTTATATTCAAGTTAGTATTTTAACTTTGGAGGTGTATTATGTTTAAAAAATTAAACAACATAGCACCTGGGTTGCTGCTTAGTGCTTGTGTTGCAATTATTGCAGTATTTTTAAGTAGTCTAATTCCGGGTGATATTATAGGGGCCACTGTTATGGCTCTTCTGGTTGGAATGGCATTGAATCCTATATTAAATAGATATAAGCAATTCAATGCAGGAGTAAGTTATACAGGGGGGATTGTTCTTCGTATTGGTATCATACTTATGGGTGTTAGTATGAATTTTTCTGAAGTTTTAAATGTAGGGAAATACTCACTTTTTGTGATGATCTTTACTATGGCAACCGCATTTGGTGCGGGAAACTTGATAGGTAAAATGTTTGGAATGAACTGGAAGCTTACTAATCTATTATCAGTCAGTACAGCAATATGTGGTGGTTCTGCGGTAGCTGCTGTAGGACCCGTTATCAAAGCAAAAGATGAAGATGTAGCATATGCAATTTCCTCAACATTCATATTTGATGTTCTTACCGTTGTCGTAATTCCATGGATTGGTATTGCCCTTGGTATGTCTAATATGGGTTATGGTTTGTGGGTAGGCACCGCTGTTAATGATACATCATCAGTTGTAGCAGCAGGTTATGCTTTTTCTGAGTTTGCAGGAAATACAGCAGTTATAGTAAAACTCACCAGAACATTGTTTATAATTCCATACGTATTAATATTTTCTATTATAACAGAAAGGTTAGAAGCAAAATCAGAGGTTGCGCATGGAAATACATCTATTAACTTCAAGAAAATTTTCCCTTACTTTATTATATTTTTTCTTGTTGTTGTAGCCCTTCGTAGTACAGGTATTATACCTAATACTTTAATACCCGCTCTTTCAAAAACCTCAAAATTTTGCATGGTAATGGCGTTATCAGCCATTGGCCTTAAAACAAGCTTCGGAGATATCAGAGATATTGGGTTTAAGCCAATGATTCTCGGATTTATTGTAGATACTCTAGTAGTTTTTGTATCCATAGGTGTTCAGATAGCAACAGGAAGATTTTAGACAAAGTTTTATTTACTAACAACAGGTAATATATATTAAATCACCTTGACAACTATATCACTCTGATAAAACATATATTATATCAGAGTGATATAGGAAGAGCGGGATAATATCCAGTGAAGCTGTTATACGTTGGTGTAATGAAACTATAGTAGAAATACAGCTTACTGGAATGACAAAAGTTTAAAATTAAGGAATTACTGTAAAGGTGCCTGAAAATTTTGTGCCTGTTGCTGTTGAATTTTTTGTCTGCCCTTCTCTGTATGTTCAGCCTCTCTTGGACTGATCATATAAAGCAGTTGTTGCAGTTCGCCAACATGTCTTCTTTCCTCATCAGCAATATGATAAAGAATCTTTTTTACGCGTTCATCATTTGTTGCCATTGCATGAGCCTCATATCCTATAATGGCTTCGAGTTCTCCTGCGATATCCACTCGAAGAGCCTGTGCCAATTCTTCATTAGACATTTGTCTTGGTACATTTGCCACAAAGGGATTTCCTAAAAGTGCCATAAAAACACATCCTTTTTTAAATATGATAATTATTCTTTGAAGATTTTAAATTTTTTATACCAGTACAGCATATAAATATTTAGTGGTTTAATCATTTAGAAATAATTCGATAGGCTGTGCTAATGGAATGATAAAAGCTATAGGGATTGGGAATAGGTTTATGATGGATGATGGGATTGCCATAGCAGTTCTGGAAAGCATAAGGAATAAACTAGAATCAATAGGAATTGAAGTTATTATAGGAGAAACCGATTTTCAGATTTGCTTTCACCAGCTAAAGGAAGATGACTATGTTATTATACTGGATGCTGCATACATAGGGGCAGTGGCTGGAAGCGTTCATTCATGTAAGTTGGAGGAAGCAATTGCTGCATATGGAGAAACCAACGCTCAGCATGATATGAGTATTTTCGACTTGATGAGATTATACTCAAAGCCATTTAAAGGCTACTTTATTGGAATTGAAACAGCAAAAGCTGAATTTGGATGTGAGTTAAGTGAAGCCCTGAAGAAGAAATTCAATGCTATTTGTCTTGAGGTTGAGAAAATTATTTATGAATTTAAAATAGAATAATAAAATCAATTTCTATTGACAAACAAACCCTTTTTGGCATAAACTATAATCAATAGTAAGTAAATATTTATAAATAGAGCAGGCGATACACCTTTGTGGTGTGTGGGGCCGGGCTGACCAAAGCGTCGGCAGCAGGATAAAATACCTGTGGGACTATAATTTGAAAAAAATTATGGTGCCACAGGTATTTTTTTTAGAGTAATAATGCCCGATGCTTATACAGCTAATGTTGAAAAGACAAGGTGGTGAACATGAAGATATGTATAAGCTCGATATGCCAGTATTCAAGAGTTTTAAGACTTATTTTGATATTTTATTGGAATTATAGGGCAGTTAATAAAGTTACTACTTATATAGGCACAGATATAAATAGGTGTTTTGATGACATAATCAATAGTGAACCTGTAGAGGTCGTAAGCGATCAACCCTCCTTTTTTAAAGGAACTTACAGGAATATAATAATAGAGAAGAATATATTGAAAGGATAGATGGGCGTGACAATAGAAATTTATAAAAAAGTAAGGCAGGTACTTTGGATTATTCTTTTTGCAAACATCGGAGTGGCAGTACTGAAGATTGTTATCGGCACAGTTATACATAGTACTAGTATGACCGCAGATGGTTTCCACTCGCTGACTGACGGTTCCTCTAATGTAGTGGGATTGGTAGGGATACGATTGGCTTCTAAGCCAATTGATGAAGATCATCCATACGGACATAGAAAGTTTGAGACACTGACTGGACTTTTTATTGCAGGAATGCTTTTCTTTATTGGCAGTAAAATCATTTTGGGTGCAATAAGCAGTTTCGTGAACCCCATAATACCGAACATAACAGTGGGAAGTCTAATTGTTCTTCTTGCTACACTTTTAATTAATTTATTTGTGTGTATATACGAGTACAAAAGAGGCAAAAAGTTGGGCAGCCCAATTTTGATATCAGATTCCATGCATACCAGAAGTGATATTTATGTTTCTGTAGGTGTACTAGTGACGTTAATATGTATAAAATTAGGGTTTCCGCCAATTATTGACCCAATTGCTTCTCTCATTGTAGCAGGTTTTATTATGCATGCAGCCTATGAGATTTTCAAAGATAATAGCGATGTGTTGGTTGATAAAGTGGCTGTTGATACAGAGAAAATCAAGAATATTGTTCTTGGCTTTGAGCAAGTCAAGGATACCCATAATATTCGTAGTCGTGGTAGTGAGAATGATCTTCATGTCGATATGCATATTATGACTGAACCTGATATGAGTGTTGAAGAATCTCACAAACTAATTCATAATATTGAAGAAAAATTGAGGGGAGAGATTAATGAAAATGTGCAGGTGATAGCTCATCTTGAGCCTTTCAATACAAAAACTGAAGCTTAAGACTATATGATTCTAGAATTATGTTTGCTAGAATTAATATATCAGTGATTACTGTTTATTTTGAGGAGTTTTAAATGGATAAGAAAACAGAGAAGTCTATAAAGAATTATAATAAAATAGCGTCAAACTATGACCAGACTTTTGATGGTAGATTTACAAGAAGTTTTAAAATAGAATTGGCTAAAGTGATGCACATTGAAAGAGGATACAGGGTTTTGGATGTTGCCTGTGGTAACGGTGCTCTTTTGAAGCTTTTGTCGGAGAAAGCAAATATCGATGCTTACGGTGTAGACATATCTGAAAACATGATAAAGGAAGCAAAAACTAAGTATCCAAAGATGAAATTCAGTGTAACAAATAGTGCAAAGCTACCTTTTGAAGATGGCATTTTTGATATTATTAGCGTCTGCGCTGCATTTCATCACTTTACCGAACCTGCAACATTCATTTTAGAGGCTAAAAGGGTTTTAAGGCAAGGGGGATCCATTTTTATTGCCGATCCTTATTTGCCACCTGTTATTCGGCATTGCACGAATCTGATTCTGCCATGGCTTAATATGGGAGATGTAAAGATATATAGCGAATCTGAACTTCAAGGATTCTTCCGAAAGGCAGGCTTTGTGAATATAAGTGCAAAGCGGATAGGTAAGTTTGGATGCATGATTATGGGTGTAAAGTAAGAAAATGATAGGGTGAATTTTGTATGTTACTCAAAGGTACACTTATTTGTGCTTGAAAAGGCGTTCTACACATATAATTATATGGTCATCGAACAAGTCAGACAGCCCACTTACCCCTTCGTGATTTGTAGTATACCGAAATCACCCTAATGTCTAATAATAAGAAAATAATCGTTCGAAGGCAACAACTTTTTCATTACGTTTTGTGCTTTGAGCGAAGAGAACGGAATGGATATAATTATGATTAAACTTATTTATCATTTAGCACTGCACCTCAGCAAATGTTATTTAATCCAAAAATACGGCAAAGATTTTTGGATTAAATTCAAGGCAACTTCGGATAAGACCTTTGCTGAAATTTTGCCACAGGTACCGGATATAGGCAATAGTATTTTTTCCTTAAACTACAAGTTTGGACCAAGCTATATAGCGTGGTATAAAAGCTTTCTAGAACTCGGTACAACTCAAGATGAAACCATTCAGAACATCTGGACAATGAACGAAAAGATGGTGACGACTATACCACGCCCATTTTTGAAGGCAACTGGCAAATTATATCTGAATGGTTTTCGTAAGAAGGCTGCCACTCATGTGACACGGCAAGGAAAAGGCGATCTACATCCATATGACTGGGCTATTACTTATCGTGAAATTAATCAGAACTGCTTAAATATTGGTGTCTGGTTGATTTGGTCGACATGGTCAGTATTTATTTTGAATTTGGTTTTTATACTATTTCTTGAAATACAGGTACATTGTGAAGAGGATTATTTATTATCAATACATGGCACCAAGTATCTGGAATTCAAGCAAAGAACAAAAAGGTATATACCATTTATATATTAATGATCAATTTGGACTGTTGAAAAGTTAAGAGAATAATTATCTCAAAGAAAATGATTGAGGATATCTTCAAAAAAGGTAAAATAAATATTAATGCAAATGCTTCTCTTCATAAAATCTCCACAAAGATGTGTTAAATTCAGTTATAAATAATGTAAATGTGGTATAACAATAGGTAAACAAGGGGTGTGTATTAGAACAGAGATTGATACGAAACATTCTTCAAATAGAGGACGGAGAACATTTTGTTGAAATAAATATGGAGGAAAACAGGTTTTCGCCGACAATTGTGGTAATGCGGCGAGGAATGGAAACAATATGGGATATATTAACGAAATGGATATTGATGCAATAAAGAATGAAGTAAATCAATACGTTCCGACTATACAAGAATTTATATATAATAGCGGACTTTCTTCATGTCATTAAAGGGCTCATAATACTCACTTTTAGAAAGGTTGGTAATTTTATGAATAAAGAAACTGTTAAAATAAGCGGTATGACCTGTGCTGCTTGTGCAAAACGAATCGAAAAGACAGTCGGTAAACTAGAGGGCGTTTCACAAGCATCTGTTAACTTTGCAACAGAAAAATTGTCTGTTGAATACGATAATCAAAAGGCACCTTTCGATAAAATCAAAGAAACTATTGAAAAAGTTGGTTATGGAATTATAGAGGAGCAGAAAAAGAATTCAGTTACGATACCTATTGGAGGCATGACTTGCGCCGCATGTGCCAATCGAGTTGAAAGAGCATTAGGCAAAATGGAGGGGGTAATACGGGTTTCTGTTAACTTTGCCACGGAAAAAGCAACGGTGGAATATGACCCTCAAACAACAAGGCTCTCGGCAATCAAGCAGATCATTGAAAAAACTGGGTATAAAGCCTTAAATATTGAGAAAAAAGCTGCTGTTGATGAGGATAAGCTGCGTAAGGAAAAAGAGATACGTACCCTTTGGAGAAAATTCATTGTATCGGTAATATTCGCTGCACCGCTGTTATACCTTGCTATGGTTCCGATGATTTCGTGGCTTCCTTTTCCAATCCCCAGCTTTCTTGAACCTATGCAATTTCCTTTAACATTTGCCCTTACGCAAATAGCCTTAGTTATACCGGTAATCATAGCGGGAAATAAGTTCTATACTGTCGGCTTTAAAGCACTGATACAGAGAAGCCCTAACATGGACTCCCTTATAGCAATAGGTACGACGGCAGCGGTTGTCTACAGTTTATATTCAACTTATCAGATATCAGTTGGAAATTTTCACGCTGTCGAAGGACTGTATTTCGAAACAGCCGGTGTTATTATTACGTTAATACTGCTTGGCAAATCTCTAGAAGCAGTATCAAAAGGAAAAACCTCCGAAGCTATAAAGAAACTGATGGGTTTAGCACCTAAAACAGCAATTGCAATACAAGAGGGGAAAGAAGTAGAAATTCCCATTGATGAGGTAGAAATCGGCGACGTGATTTTAGTAAAGCCGGGAGAAAAAATACCGGTAGATGGTGAGGTGTTAGACGGACACACAGCAATAGATGAATCTATGCTTACCGGTGAAAGTATGCCTATCGATAAAAAGGCCGGAGATAAGGTTTATGCAGCTAGTATCAATACCAATGGTATGATTCACTTTAAAGCTACTAAGGTAGGCGGTGACACAGCTTTAGCACAAATCATCAAGTTGGTTGAGGATGCTCAAGGCTCAAAGGCTCCTATTGCACAAATAGCTGACATTGTATCCGGCTATTTTGTTCCTATTGTAGTTGCTATTGCAGTACTTGCCTTTGCAGGATGGCTAATTGGGGGCCAGACATTAGTATTTGCACTTACAATATTTATTTCAGTACTGGTCATTGCTTGCCCTTGTGCTTTGGGCCTTGCCACACCGACTGCCATAATGGTTGGAACAGGAAAAGGAGCGGAATATGGGATTCTTATCAAAGGTGGGGAAGCTCTCGAGACCACTCATAAAATCAATACTATTGTCTTCGATAAAACAGGAACCATAACAGAAGGCAAACCGGAGGTAACAGATATCATTACTGTCACCAATATTTCTAGGGAGCGTTTGCTTCAAATTGCTGCTTCGGGTGAAAAAGGCTCGGAACATCCTTTGGGCGAAGCTATAGTAAGGGGAGCAGAGAAGGAAAATATTGATTTTTTGAGAGTGGAAAGATTCGAAGCTATTCCGGGACATGGTATTGAGGTCATTATTGAAGGCATGAACGTACTCATTGGCAACAGAAAACTGATGGATGAAAGAGAGATATTACTTGGTGAGCTTGATAGTCAGTCCGACAGGCTAGCAGATGAAGGGAAAACACCGATGTATATTGCTGTGAACAACAAAATATCAGGCATCATTGCTGTGGCTGATGTTGTTAAGGAAAGCAGTGCAAAAGCGATTAAAAGACTTCAATACATGGGTATCGAAGTTGCTATGATAACAGGCGATAACCGAAAAACTGCCGAAGCGATTGCGAAGCAGGTTGGTATCAATAGAGTACTCGCTGAGGTTCTTCCGCAGGATAAGTCAAATGAGGTCAAAAAGCTGCAGGCAGAAGGTAAAAAAGTAGCAATGGTAGGTGATGGAATCAATGATGCACCTGCGCTTGTACAGGCCGATATTGGTATGGCCATAGGTTCAGGTACCGATGTCGCTATGGAATCTGCCGATATTGTGCTGATGAAAAGTGACCTTATGGATGTTCCAACAGCAATCCAACTGAGTAAAAGTACAATACGCAATATCAAGGAAAATCTATTTTGGGCTTTTGGTTATAATGTTGCCGGCATTCCGATTGCAGCAGGCGTTCTTTATCTTTTTGGTGGTCCGCTCCTAAATCCCATATTTGCAGCTGCAGCAATGTCGCTAAGCTCAGTATCGGTTTTGACAAATGCTTTAAGGCTGAAGAGATTTAAGCCCTATAAATAAAGAGTAAACTTTATAGAAAGGAATGGGGGATAAAATGAAAAAGCGACTCATCTTAATTCCGCTGTTACTGATAATGACGCTTATTTATGCTTCATGCAGTCAGCTAGATATAATAGGTAACAAATCCATAACATCATTTAAAGAAGTACTAGCTGCAATACCAGATAAAATTGCAGCTGACGAGGTCAATGGAGGCTGGACTTTGACTGCGCCGGATAACAGTGCCAGATTCTTCTGGAGTAATGATTTTAGTAAGAGTAAAATATATGATGTAATGCTTGAATTTGATGCGAAGCCTTTTATAGATGCAGGTCTTGAAATTGATAAGTTACCTGACGGCATAGCTAACGGGGATAAACTCATTGTAGGCACAGAATTGAGCTCTGAAAATTTAACTTACGATGGCGAAGCTACTCCGCTTGCCTCCTACGAGAAAATTGTACAACTCAAACGGGACTCAATTAGCTACCATGCTGCTTTAGACCATTATGGGGTGGATTTAACCGGGGGAAACATATTTGAATGGGCAAAGGACATGGGGAAGAACGATAAGGATATAGTATTTGTATTAAACCCTCAGATATTCATTGATGCAGGGGTCGATCCTAAAGAAGTAGAGGGGTGGGTATTTGCCAAGGTCGAAACCATGGATAAGGATGGTAAAAAATTTGAAGAGGACAAATTTTTAAAACCATTTAATATAAAATAAGATTGGAGGATTAAGAAATGGAGAAAACAGTATTAAAGGTTGAGGGAATGTCTTGTTCGCATTGCGAAAACGCTATAAAAAAATCAATAGGTGCTCTTGACGGTGTTAGTGCAGTAACAGTTGACTTAAAAGATAAAATTGTCACAGTAGAATACGAGAGTTCAAAGGTATCGCTAGACAGGATTAAAAACGAGATTAAAGATCAGGGATACGATGTTGTATAAATTAATGTGTACTTAAAAGTCCCCTAGTCAAACAGGGGATTTTTTCGTATATTTCATAGATTTTTATGATATCAGCTATTGCCGGAGGTTTACTATGAGCAGTGTAACAAAAAATTCTGATCGTGGATAACGATATGAAATAGTACCGGCCGCCGAGCGGATGCTTGGTGTGCAGCTTTGGCTGAATCTTCCCGCAAGGCTACATATGAAAAAGCCAAGTTTTATTCATAAGTTTAAAATGACTGGATGAACCGGTGGTTTGAGGTAGTCTTATCGTCATGAACACAAAAGAAGAATCGAATAAAGCGTTCGATGATTTGAAAAGAGAATTATGATTATTTGTGATTCTATTTTCGGAGGAGCCTGTTTTTTAAAACAGATTACTAAAATTCCAGTTGTGTGTTCCCACTCCTCTTTTGCTATGAGTCAAGACCGGTATCAAAGCAGATGCTTGTGGCAGGATTTCATCCTCAATTCTTTAATACCCTGTAATAATATACTTTTCCATGGGTATTAAGGGGTATAATTTCCTTATTTTTATTTAAAGGATCTATAATAAGAAAATCATCCTCATTAGACCCAACTACTAGCACCCAGTGTTGATATCCAGTGCCATGATACTTAACCATCACAATTGGCAAATACCCATTTTTCAAATCTTTCATAATTGTACCAGAGTTAAAGATACGTTTATACTCATAATGGATATTAGGTATAGTTTCGTTAATTTTATACCAAATAATATCCCCTGAACTTGTAAAACCTTCGTTTTCAGTAAGTAGTATATTTAGGTCTTTAGGGTTTGTTTCAAAACCTAAATCAGTACATGCTGAAGCTATAATTGAAAGAAGACAACCATATCCTCCTATATTATACCTTGACTGTCCTAAGTAATCGTCCTTCCATCTATCATCATTTTGAATAAAAAACTCTACATTTTTAGGGGTGATTACCTCTGTAGGATTTATATGTATCCCGTATTTCTTTATATACATTATCCTTCCAACATAAGCACCAGCCAACAAACCACATACTATGACCAATGCAATAACAGCTGATAAGATTCTTGGAGTCTTTTTGATATTAAGCATAAATTTGGCACCTCGTTTTTTTATAACATTACTATATCATAGATGGAAATACAGTGAAAGTCGAACCGCTACATAAAACACGAAAACAGTTTAAGTTTACTCTTACTTTATAATATAGGTGTTTATTTTGAATAAAGGAAGAATTGGTTGCTGGATATAAAACCTATTAGCTGTCTTATGCGTAATACGACTGATACATATTTATATGTTGAGTGGGAAGGCTAACCATAATAATTATATGGAGGAATCAGGATGAAAGCCATTGTATATGAAGGAATGAAAAATGTAAAAGTAAAAAACGGATTATTGCTGTAGATTATATTGACTATCGACTGGAGGGAGAATACCTATGAAATTTTTGATAAAAAACAGGATAATTGCATCAAGGTTATTCTAAAACCCCTAATATGAGCTGCTTGATGGATTTTACAGAACAGGAATAGAAATATATAAAATGGAGGGCTTGTCATGATAAACCAGCTAATGAAAGGGCTGTCGAAGCTAACAACCACCTCACAGGAGGTATTACCTGATGTTTTCTGCTGCATTTTACCATTGTCACTGCTTGTATAGTAGGAAGAGAGGATAGTTGGATACTTGTCGATGCAGGAATGGAAAACTCCTATGATTATATAGTGAAATCCGCACAGGAGCGGTTCGGGAAAGAAAGCCGCCCCAAAGCCATCCTTTTGACCCATGGACATTTTGATCATGTGGGTTCCGTAGGCAGGCTGGCTGAATGCTGGGATGTGCCTGTCTATGCCCATGAGCTTGAAATTCCGTATATTACAGGAACAAAGGATTATCCTTTAGGCGACCCGGAGGTGGATGAAGGCCTAGTAGCGAAAATGTCGCCATCCTTTCCGCACAGGAGCATCAATCTCGGACATCGGGCTGTTATACTTCCCAAGGATGGAAGCGTGCCGGGAATGCCGGACTGGAAATGGATACACACGCCGGGTCATACAGAGGGGCATGTTTCCTTTTTTCGTGAAAAGGATAAGGTTCTCATAGTAGGTGATGCTTTTACAACTACCAAGCAGGAATCTTTTGCCTCTGTATTGACCCAGCAGGAGCAAATCAAAGGACCTCCGGCGTACCTTACTACCGATTGGCAGGCAGCACAAAAATCAGCGGAGCGCATCAAGAATCTGAAGCCTGAATGGGCAATTCCAAGCCACGGATTGCCGATAAAGGGAGAAGAATTGGCAAAGCATTTGGAGTTACTCACACAACATTTTAGGGATATTGCCGTACCCAATCAAGGCCGTTTTGTGGAGAAAGATAAGAATTTTTCTAACAGTGATTGAATGCTCAAAAAATAAATTGGAAATTGCAGGGTTTTTTGGTGTCATAGCATTAGCTTTAATTATACTTAAAAGAAAACCGGAAGTTGCTAAAGATTGGTTTCCAAGTCCAATAGAATAAGGATTTTTGCAGAAATAATATTTTTTGTGCTTCTCTTTATAGAGGGTAAGTTTTTTGAAATTTTAGACTGACAAATGCTTAATGTTGTGATATAATATTTTTGAAATTGAGACCAAGAAGGTTTCAGCAGTAATGAATTAAATCTTAACAATTTTGAAAAAGACCCATGAAGGGGCTAATTACACTACCCTTCATGGGTGATTTTGTTTTATAAAGGAGTTGATAGTATGCACATGGCTGATGCTTTGATTTCACCGGTTGTAGGTGGAACCATGCTAATTGCTACTGCTGGAGTTGCAGCATATTCAATTAAAAAAATTCAAATTGATCTGGATGAAAAGAAAATACCACTTATGGGGGTCATGGGAGCATTTGTATTTGCTGCTCAAATGATTAACTTTTCAATACTGGGCACAGGATCGAGCGGGCATCTTGGAGGGGGAATACTTCTTGCAATTCTATTAGGGCCCTATGCTGGGTTTTTAACACTGGCATCAATTTTGTTGATTCAGGCTTTATTCTTTGGAGATGGTGGATTGCTTGCTTATGGGTGTAATGTATTCAATCTTGGCTTTTACACATGCTTCATCGCCTATCCGTTTATTTATAAGTGGTTTACTCGTAAAGGTATAAATTCCAAGAGGATTTTTGGTGCGTCAATGGCTTCTGCTATAGTTGGACTTCAAATAGGAGCGTTTAGTGTTGTTCTTGAAACATTTCTATCGGGTAAGACAGAACTACCTTTTGGCACATTTGTACTGCTGATTCAGCCTATACATCTTGCAATTGGTGCTGTTGAAGGACTTGTTACATCAGCCGTTGTTTCGTTTGTTTGGAAGGTGAGACCCGAAATAATAGAAAAAACTGCAACAGGAGAAGCTTTTGGAAATATATCCATGAAAAAAGTATTATCAGGACTTTTAATAGCGGCTATATTGGTTGGTGGAGCACTATCATGGTTTGCATCTTCAAACCCTGACGGACTTGAATGGTCAATGTTTAAGACTGCAGGAAAAGCAGAACTTGATACTCCAGATGGAATTCATAAGACACTGTCCGATATACAGGCTAGAACTGCATTCTTACCTGATTACGGCTTCAAAACAAATGAGGAATCGGATAGTGAAAAGCAGGCACCAGAAGAAAGTGAATGGCCAGCAGTAAATCCAGGAACAAGTGTATCCGGTATAGTAGGTGGAATATTGACATTGGCTCTTGCTGCTTTTATGGGTATAATAGTTAGTATGATAAAGAAACGGAAAAGGAAAGCCACTGCTTAAAGTATAAAGGGTGGGCCAAAACCCTGGTCTTAAATTTTATAGTTAGGATTTGGTTTTATGTATAAGATGATAGATTCAATATCTCATATGAGACATTTAGATGACTTGGCGCAGAAGGAATCAACCATTCATAAGATACATCCACTTGCAAAACTGTTAACCACACTTGTTTATCTGTTGACGATTGTATCTTTTGGAAGATATGAGATAGGAGGACTTTTTCCGTATGTTTTTTATCCTATTATGATTTTTACTTTTAGTGAGTTGCCGGTAACTCCAATTCTTAAAAGGGTGCTGATTGTAGAACCTCTTATTATAGGGATCGGAATATTAAATCCTCTATTTGATCATTATACAGTGGTGTTTGGAGGGATAGCTATTTCACGAGGGTGGCTCACGTTCCTCTCAATTTTTATAAAATGCGGTTTGACAATTGTTGTGAGTCTTTTGCTTATAGCCACAACAGGAATGGATAAACTTGCTTCAGCATTACGAATGCTAAAAATTCCAAAGATCTTTGTTTTGCAGCTTTTACTGACCTATCGTTATATATCAGTCCTTTTGGAGGAAGTATATAAAATGCAGAGAGCTTATTCCCTAAGGGCTCCTGAGCATAAGGGGATACACAGACAAGTCTGGGGATCTTTTGCAGGGAGGTTGATACTTAGGACTTTTGATAGAGCTCAGTGTATTTATCAGTCAATGAATTTGAGAGGTTTTAATGGCGAATATAATACCGGTACGGTTCCAAATATTGCATTAAAAGATGTTGTTTATATGGCAGGATGGAGTTTGTTTTTTGTCATAGCTAGAATTTTCAATATCCCTAACCTTCTAGGTACATTGTTTATAGGAGTGATAAAATAGATGAGTCATCATAAGCTTGAGGTTAGAAAGCTCCGCTTTTCATATCCTGACGGACATGAAGCGGTTAAAAATATTTCGTTTACCATTCATCATGGCGAATCAGTCGGTATAATTGGCGCCAACGGAGCTGGTAAATCCACTTTACTAATGTTGATGATGGGTGTCCTATTTCCCGAAGAAGGAGAAGTATTGGTCGGCGATGTTCATTTGACTAAAAAGACTATGCCAATGATTAGGCAAAGATTGGGTATGGTTTTTCAAGATCCAGATGATCAGTTGTTTATGACAACCGTTTATGATGATGTTGCTTTTGGCCCTAGAAACTACAAATTGGATGAAGCAGAAGTTGCAAACAGGGTTCAGGATGCTTTGGAGCTTGTAGGAATACCACAACTAAAAGACAGAGCTCCTTTCAAATTATCCGGAGGTGAAAAAAGAGCTGCCGCTATTGCCACTGTTCTGTCAATGCAGCCAGATGTACTGATAATGGATGAGCCTACTTCTTTTTTAGATCCAAAGTCAAGGCGAAGGGTTATGAATCTGCTTAATAGCTTTGAACATACCAAAATAATAACAAGCCATGATTTAGATATGGTTTTTGAAACTTGTAAGAGAGTTATTGTAATAAATGAAGGAACAGTTGCCGCTGATGGATCGGCAAGGGAGATTTTGACGAATGATAGACTGCTTGACAGCTGTGGATTGGAAATGCCTCTCTCAGTTCTAAGTTGCCCCGTTTGTGGGAGTTTAAAATAAAAAAGCAGAGCTTTGAATTCTATTTGAGATTCGTCAGGGTTTTTTTATTGCTTAAGAAAGTGAGTTGATTTTTTTGAAGAACTAAATTGGTGAATTGCAGAAGATACAAGGGCTTCAAAGCCCTTTTAAGAACCTTCAAATAAAAGCGCATCTCTCAAATAGTGCAAGTGCATATTATGGAAAGAACATTGCGAAGAGCCTTAGAGAATGTAGACGAAGCGGAGGATAAGTCGAATCACTGTTTGAGCGAAGCGAGTTTGATTCGACCCGTAGCGAGTCGTACATTCTCTTAGGCTTGCAGCTTAGTTCTTGGAATAATATGCACTTGCACGGCGGCGAGTACCCTTAAAACTCACAAAGCCCTACTAAAAACCCACTTATTTCAAGCAATCTACTACATTGGTTAAACGGGGAGTTAGCCCCCTTTATTCTATAGTCAAAAATGCATTATTGAAATTAGCATTGACAATTTGGTCTATATAATATAGACTTAATATAAGTCGGTATCGTATAGACCAAGGAGGTATATCATGAAGGAAAATAAACTTTCAGAAAGTGAAGAAAAGTTTGCAGAATTAGTCTGGCAGAACGAGCCGATTGGCTCTGGAGAACTTGTGAAGCTGTGTGAAAAAGAAATGAATTGGAAAAAGTCCACAACATATACAGTACTGAAAAAGTTATGTGAAAAAGGTATTTTTCAAAATAAAAATGCTGTTGTCTCTTCTCTAATTACAAAGGATGGATATTACGCCAAGCAAAGTTTACGTTTTGTTGAGGATACCTTTGGAGGATCCTTGCCTAAATTTCTTACAGCTTTTATAGGAGGAAGAAAATTAAGTAAACATCAGGCTGAGGAATTGAAAAAGTTGATTGATGAACACAAGGAGGTGTAAAAATGAGTGGGTTATTTCTTACAATTTTAAACATGAGCCTTACTGCCAGCTATGTAATTATTTGTGTAATACTTGTCCGGCTATTACTTAAAAAAGCTCCAAAAGTCATTACTTATGCACTGTGGAGTGTGGTGGCATTTCGTCTTATAATTCCATTCTCCTTTGAAAGCATGTTTAGTCTTTTGCCACGGAATACAAATGCTGTTTCAATCCCTCATGATATCATGTATCAGCAAAGCCCGCAGATTAATAGCGGGATAGAAGTAGTTGATTCATTTGTTATCGAATCACTTCCTGCACCGGCTATTGAGGCAAGTGTAAATCCAATGCAAATATATATAGAAATAGGGGCATTCATATGGATTTTAGGAATGATGGTATTACTTATTTATAGTTTAGTATCTGTTTTAATCCTAAAAAGGCAGCTTGAAAGTGCACAATTAATAGAGCACAATATCTATGAAGCTAAGAATTTGAAAACTCCCTTCGTGCTTGGATTAATAAGGCAAAAAATATATTTACCTGTTGGACTTAACGTTGAAGAATTGGAATAATATATTTAAACACTAATTGACAAGCGTGGCCATTAACATTATAATATAAAACATATTGGAATAGTCGGGATATATAGGTGCTGAAATGAAATTCTCGACCAAAAGAAGATACGGACTTAGAGCAATGGTTGATCAGATAAGACCTTCAATTGGAGGAGGCTGATGACTTAATTTATAGTCTGGAACAGGCACTTAAGAAATCAGTGGAGGCATAATTCATGTGTTTGGAAACGAAGCTTGAAAGGCTTAAAAGTGAACTTTTTAAAATGGAAAAAGTAATTGTTGCTTTTTCAGGAGGGGTGGATTCTTCATTCCTACTGAAGGTAGCACATGAAGTATTGGGGGAAAATGTGCTTGCAGTAACGGCAAAATCCTCCACATATCCTGAAAGGGAGTTCAATGAAGCAGTAAAGTTTGCGGCAGATTACGGAATCCCTCATAGGGTTATTATATCAGAGGAGCTTGAGTTGGAAGGATTTTCTGAGAATTCGCTTAACAGATGTTATTTATGCAAGCAAGAACTGTTTAATAAAATAAGGCAGCTTGCAATTGATGAAGGCTATAAATTCATTGCCGAAGGCTCGAATAAAGATGATCTTGGAGATTATAGGCCTGGCTTGCAGGCAGTATCAGAGTTGGGAATAGCAAGTCCATTAAGAGAATCAGGACTTTCAAAAAATGAAATCAGGCTTTTGTCAAAGGAGTTTGGGCTTAAAACATGGGATAAACCTTCCTTTGCTTGTTTGTCCTCCAGATTTCCCTATGGAGAAAGAATTACTGCCCAAAAGTTGCAAATGGTTGATAAGGCAGAGCAATTTCTTATCGATTTGGGATTTAAGCAGATTAGAGTGAGACATCATGGCAGTGTTGCAAGAATTGAAGTAGAGGATATAGATTTTGACAGACTTTTAGATAAGCAAATGAGAAATGTTGTTTATACAAGGCTTAAAGAATTTGGGTATGTTCATGTGGCGCTTGACCTTAAGGGATATAGAACCGGCAGCATGAATGAAGGGTTTTTTGAGAGGACTGAGACTGAGGATTGATGTTATTGAAGTTGCAGAGACATAATTGCTGACCTTTGATAGGCATTGGATAGGAGGATGGTTTTGTGGAGAATATATTTGATGAGTTTATAGATAGAAAAAAAACACACAGCCTGAAATGGGACTACTGCAGGCAAAGATTCGGCAGGGAGGATATTCTGCCCATGTGGGTTGCCGATATGGATTTTAAGTCACCTGCCCCTATAACTGAGGCAATAATACATAGAGCAAAGCATGGAGTATTTGGTTACACCGAGGCATCGGAAAAGCTTTCGGCTGCTTTAGCCGGTTGGATGAAAAATAGACATAACTGGCAGATAGATAATAAATGGATTGTATATAGTCCAGGTGTTGTCACTTCGGTAAATACAGCAATACTTGCGTACACAAATCCTGGAGACAAGGTTTTGATGCAAACACCCATATACTACCCTTTTTATTCCAGTATTAGGGACAATGGAAGGGAACTGGCAGTGAATCCCCTTAAGAATAATAATGGATATTATGAAATTGATTTTGGTGATCTTGAAAAAAAGCTTGCTGACAATGTCAGAGTAATGATCTTTTGTAGTCCGCACAATCCAATCGGGAGAGTCTGGAGAATTCATGAGTTGGAAGAAATATTAAGACTTTGCAGAAAATATGAGGTTATTCTTGTTTCGGACGAAATACACTCGGATTTAGTGTTTGAGGGACATAAGCATATACCCATGAGTTCTCTGTCGGATGATGCTTGCAAAAAGTGCATTACGTTAGTTTCTCCTACAAAAACCTTTAACATTGCCGGATTATCAGTGTCTGCAGCTGTAATACCTGATTTTGAGCTTAGAAGAAGATTTATTAATACTTTGAATAAAAATGGAGCAGGTATGCTGAATATATTTGGGCTTACAGCCGCTGAAGCTGCTTACACAAGTTGTGAAAAGTGGCTGGATGAGTTGCTTATGTATCTTCAAAATAACTTAAATATACTGGTTGAATATTTTAGAAATAATATTCCTCAGATTAAAGTGATACCACCAGAGGCAACATATCTTGCGTGGCTTGATTGCAATAATCTGCCTGTTCCAGCAGAGAAATTGAAGGAGTTTTTTGTCAATGAGGCCGGTGTAGGATTAAATGATGGGGTAAGCTTTGGTGAGGAAGGCTATGGCTTCCAGAGGCTTAATTTTGCTTGTCCCAAGATTGTTTTATTAGAAGGGCTGGAAAGAATAAATAAGGCTGTACAGGAGTTATAGACTTAATGAGTAGCCAGGAAGCCTTCTATTCAATGAAGGCATATTTTTTTGTTAATAGGCAACAAATCGTATAGGAATAGTAACAAATAATTTCAATGTATCATATAGTTAGATATATGATTAACACGACTAAATAGATAGGAATAATAATTTTTTTAAAATATCTATTGACTTGTTAAGAAATACCTATTAATATAATACTAAACATATCGGAAAACTCTAGTATAAATTTTGTGAGGAGAGATGAATATGAAAAAAGTAGAGATAAGAGGATTTGTGTTAAAGCAGAGCATAGTATTAGCATTAATGATTTTAATAGCAGGAACATTTGTTGCTTGCGGTGAAAAGGCAAATAAGAAGCAGGGAACTTTATCTGGAGCAAATGTACAACAATCAGCAAACGCCGAAGACTTAAAGCCTGTTACGCTTCTTAATGTATCCTATGACCCAACACGTGAGCTTTACCAGGAATATAACCCGGTTTTCACAAAATACTGGAAAGATAAGACCGGGCAGGATGTTACTGTCCAGCAATCTCACGGTGGTTCTGGCAGTCAGGCAAGAACAGTAATTGATGGAAATGAAGCTGATATTGTTACATTAGCTTTAGCGTATGACATTGATTCTATTAACAAAAACAAAGAAATTTTAGATAAAGAATGGCAGAAACGCTTGCCAGACAATTCCACTCCTTATACATCCACAATTGTATTTCTTGTAAGAAAAGGAAATCCTAAAAATATTAAGGATTGGGATGACCTTGCAAAACCGGGGGTCTCAGTTATTACTCCAAATCCTAAGACTTCGGGAGGCGCGCGTTGGAATTATCTTGCCGCTTGGGGTTATTCTCTGAAGAAGAATAGCAATGATGAGGAAAAAGCAAAGGAATTTGTAAGAGCCATTTTTGAAAATGTTCCTGTTCTTGATTCGGGAGCACGAGGGTCTACCACTACTTTCGTTGAACGAGGTATAGGAGATGTATTTATTTCATGGGAAAATGAAGCTTTCCTTGCTGTTAATGAGCTTGGTAAAGACAAGTTTGAAATTGTTGTCCCATCACTTAGTATTCTTGCAGAACCACCGGTAGCTATTATTGACTCAGTAGTTGATAAGAAGGGTACTCGTAAAGTTGCCGAAGGCTATCTCGAATATTTATATAGTGAACAGGGGCAGGAAATTGCTGCGAAACATTATTATAGACCTCGAAGTGAAGCAGTAGCAAAAAAATATGCTTCACAGTTCCCGCAAATAACTCTTTTTACCATCGATGAAGTTTTTGGCGGATGGAGTGAGGCTCAAAAAGAACATTTTGATGATGGTGGAGTTTTTGACCAGATTTACATAAAGGAGTAAGACATGTCCTAGTACATTTTTGAGGTGATAAGATGAGTCTGACATTTAAACCATTTAGATTTAAGCAAAAAAGTGTGATACCAGGTTTTGGAATAACAATGGGGTTTTCTCTAGTGTATCTTTCACTTTTGGTGATGGTTCCTGTTTCAATGGTGTTCATAAACAGTTCAAGTATAGGGCAGGACAAATTTTGGGAAATAGCTTTATCAGAAAGAGTATTGGCTTCGTTGAAAATATCTTTTGGAACATCCTTTTTGGCAGCTTCTATAAATGTGGTTTTTGGTATTCTTATTGCGTGGGTTCTTGAAAGATATGCATTTCCAGGGAAGAAAATTATAGACGGGTTGATTGATTTGCCTTTTGCATTACCGACAGCTGTTGCAGGGATTTCTCTTACTACTCTTTATTCTCAGAACGGTTGGATAGGGAAATTGTTTGAACCGCTTGGAATAAAAATATCTTATACTTCTATTGGTATAACAATTGCCTTAATATTTATAAGTTTTCCATTTGTAGTCCGGACAGTCCAGCCAGTCCTTCAAGGTATAGATTATGAAGTAGAGGAAGCTGCTGCATGCCTTGGAGCAAAAAGGTTCCAAACTTTTTGGAAGATTATTGTTCCTGAACTGCTCCCTGCGCTAATAACCGGGTTTGCATTAGCTTTTGCAAGAGCTTTAGGAGAATATGGATCGGTTGTTTTCATTTCAGGCAACATGCCGTTTAAAACAGAAATAACACCGTTACTTATCAGAACAAAGCTTGAGCAATATGATTATGCAGGAGGAACAGCTGTTGCAGCAATTATGCTTGTTATTTCATTTACCATGCTTTTGACTATAAATTTCTTTCAGTGGTTGGCAACAAATAGACATAAGTCGAGTTAGGAGTGATTAAATGGCAGGAAGTATCTCAATTAATATAAAGAAGGCAAAACAAAAACAAACCCAAAATGGTAAGACAAAGGAATCAAGGGTTGTACAAATTGTTCTTACTGCAATTGCACTGGCATTTTTTGCATTGATGCTTTTGGTTCCACTTGTTTCGGTATTTATTAAAGCTTTTGAACAAGGAGCAAGTGTGTACTACGCTTCAATTAGTGATCCTATGGCCTTGGAAGCTATAAAACTGACTCTGTTTACAATTTCAATTGTTGTGCCTATAAATACTGTATTTGGACTAATGGTAGCTTGGTCAGTTGCAAAATTCAAGTTTAAAGGTAAAAATCTATTAGTTACTATTATTGATTTGCCTTTTGCAATTTCGCCTGTTGTTGCAGGGTTGATATTTGTTCTTCTCTTTAGCACAAGCCATGGGCTTTTGGCACCACTCTTAAATACATTGGGGTTAAAAATTATTTTTGCACCTCCCGGCATTATTCTTGCAACATTGTTTGTAACACTGCCTTTTGTAGCCAGAGAGTTGATACCTTTAATGGAAGCACAAGGAACTGCAGAAGAAGAAGCTGCAATTACTTTAGGTGCAAGTGGTTTGAAAGCTTTTTGGCTGATAACACTTCCGAATGTTAAGTGGGCGCTTTTATATGGTATTATGCTTACAGCTGCCAGAGCGGCAGGAGAGTTTGGTGCTGTTTCGGTTGTTTCGGGACATATCCGGGGTCTCACAAACACATTGCCACTTCATGTAGAAATATTATACAACGAATACAAATTTTCTGCTGCTTTTGCTGTAGCTTCACTATTGACTGTAATTGCAATTATCAATCTTGTTATTAAGAGCATTGCCGATTGGAAGATAAGGAAACAGGCTAAAGTGTGAATTCAGAAGGGACATTTTTAGCGTAAAAGGAGTACCAGTTAATCTAAAAGGTATACTCCTATTAATTATTAATATGGGAGGTTGGCTATGAGCATTGAAATTAGTAATATTACAAAGTCCTTTGATTCATTTAAGGCATTAAGTGATATCAATCTTAAGATAGAAACAGGGGAACTGGTTGCTTTATTGGGACCGTCAGGTTCTGGAAAGACAACTCTTTTAAGGATAATTGCCGGACTGGAATCGTCAGACGAGGGAAGTATTGTTTTTGATGGTGAAGACAATACCGAAAAAAGTACACAGGATAGAAAGGTTGGCTTTGTGTTTCAGCATTATGCCCTTTTTAAGCATATGACTGTTTATGAAAACATAGCTTTCGGTTTAAAAGTAAGACCTTCAAAGCTTAGGCCCAGCAAGGAAGTAATCAATAAAAAGGTACATGAGCTGTTGGAGTTGGTTAAAATGGAGGAACTGGCAAAACGTTATCCTGCACAGCTTTCTGGCGGCCAGCGCCAGAGAATAGCGCTTGCAAGAGCATTGGCAGTGGAACCTAAGGTGTTATTGCTAGATGAGCCTTTTGGGGCGTTGGATGCAAAGGTTAGAAAAGACCTTCGTAGATGGCTGAGGAAGCTGCATGACGAATACCCGATAACAAGTGTTTTTGTCACGCATGATCAGGAAGAGGCGCTTGATGTAGCTGATAGAATTGTGATTCTGAATCACGGAAAAATAGAGCAAATTGGTACGCCAGAACAGGTATATGACAATCCAGTTAATCCTTTTGTATATAATTTTCTGGGCAATGTAAACCTCTTTCACGGAAGAGTACATAACGGAAAGGTTGAACTTGGTTCGCTAAAGCTGGATGTACCAGAGCATGCGGAAACGAGGGATAGAAATGTAATAAGCTATATTCGTCCGCATGATATTGAAATAAGCTTGAAAGCCCAAGGAAATGAATTTATTGCTGCAGAGATTGTTTTTATAAGAGCAGTTGGACCCATTGTAAACCTTGAATTAAAGAGGCTGGACGTCGAAGAATATATAGAGGCTGAAATCAGCAAAGAGATTTACAGGAAACTTGATTTGAAAGAGAAGCAAAAGATTTATGTGAGACCTAGGGATTTTAAGGTTTTTGTACCAGAAGATTATGTTATTTAAAAATAAGAACACTAATAAAGTTTTTATTTATAATGACATTATAGAATACAAGAATTTATCTTGTTTAAAGGGGGAATCGCAATGAAAGTGTTTAGAAAGGTAGTTATGTTGAATGTGCTTATAGTATTTTGCACAATGGCTTTTGTAGGCTGTTTAAATAAAGAGGTGAATACGCCTAACAATTCATCAAGCAAAATGCAGACCGGTGCATCGACTAATACTCCAACCGATAGCTCAGCTGATGCTTCTGAAAAAGTAATAAGGCAGGGTACTGTTGAAAAGAATGGAAATGTTGTTTTGAAACAGCTAGCATTTGTATATGAGGATAACATAATTGCCCTTTCAGATATTGTAGATGATCAAAAAATCGAGAGTATGCTGGGAAAAGCTGATGAAATAAAATCTCATACTTACTCGAAGGATGATGGCAAAAATATGGATCAGCTTGAAGGAATGACAGAAAAACAGTATAACTTCCCTGGGATTGTAATAAAAACCATTGATGCTACTAAAGATAAGAGGTTTCTTATCTTTAGTATTAAAATTACAGACCCGAAATATCCTACAATAAGGAATATTAAAGTCGGAGATAGTTTTGAAAATCTGAAGGAAGCTTATCCTGAAGGTAATTTGCTAGGAGGTGAATTGAGTAACGAGGGGGATGATTTTCGATATGAACCGGTTAATTATGTAGATGCAATGAATTTTCATATAAAAGATAAAAAAATTGAAAGCATCCTAATATCTACGCTATTGGATTAATGTGGAGAACTAAGGTTGTTGAAAAGTCAAGAAAAATAGGGGGTTCAGGGCAAACGATCTCCGCAGATGAACAAGAGCAAATCTTCCTGTATTTATCGGTATGGTCATGGACATAGAACAGTATCAGTGGCTTGATAGACACCGTGGATAAGTATATAATAAACAGAGAATTCTAAATATTAATAAAAGAAGGAGGAATTGCAATGTCCAATCATCGAATCTATTCAATGAGCGTAGCAAGTGTATATCCCCTTTATATATCAAAGGCGGAGAAAAAGGGACGTACTAAATCAGAAGTTGATGAAATAATTCGTTGGCTGACTGGATATACTCAGGATGAAATTGAGGAACAATTAAAAAAACAAAAAGACTTTGAGACATTCTTTAAAGATGCTCCCCTCCTAAACCCATCAAGAACTCTAATAAAGGGAGTTATTTGTGGTGTTAGGGTAGAAGATATAAAAGAGCCGACGATGCAGGAAATTCGATATTTGGATAAGCTGATTGATGAATTGGCAAAAGGCAAATCTATGGATAAAATACTTCGAAAAAAATAATTATAAAGGATAAAAATTAATATAAAATATCAAGTGGTATTTTGGAGGAACTTTGTATGAGTACAGCGTTGGTTGTATATTACTCTTATTCAAACACAACAAAGAATTTAGCAGAGGATATAGCTATTCTTACAGACGGAGATATTAGGGAACTTATCCCGGAAAAACCTTATTCATTTACTTACAACGGTGCCACAAAGGAAGCAAGAAGTGAAATTGAAAGAGGATATTGCCCTAAGTTGGTGTCTGGAAATGAATCGATAGACAATTATGAATATATATTTGTAGGAACACCTAATTGGTTCAAATCATTTGCACCGCCGATATTGAGTTTCTTGCGGAGCGTTGATTTAAACAAAAAGATAATCATTCCTTTTTGCACTCATGGTGGCGGTGGATTTGGGCAAATAGAAACCAATATTTCTAAGGAATGTCCTAACTCAAAGTTATTGCCGGGATTTGCTGCTACAAGTGATTTTGATGATAAGCAAGTTCAAAGCTGGCTTGGCAGCATAGGGATTTTAGCGTAAACAAAACTAGCAGAGGGTTTTGAAGAAAAGCATGTATTCGAGTTCTATAAGTTTTTATAATGACTTTCTAAAATAGAAATTTTATCTTGCAGTAGCTTTTTAAGCTTTTGTGGTTTGATGGAAATAATATTGAAGGTATAGTTGAGAAAATAGTTTGAAATAAAATTCTCCTCCCCTTTATTATAGAAGCCCCGAATAATATACTGCTGTCCCTCAATGTGAAGCTGCATGGAGGGGTAATGCTCCTTATGGAATAAATCAATTCCTTTGGATAGTATACTAACTTCAAAATCGGTAGCGCCCTTGCATCTAAAGGCATTAGCAGAGAGATTTGTTAATTCCTTTATTGGCTTTGGGGAATAAACAGTGCTCTCGTCGAGTGCAATAATTTTATCACAACGAAATACTTGAACTTGATTTGTTTCAAAATTAAATGAAGTTACATACCACTGACCGTAGTTGGCAGAAATATTAAAGAATTGCACAAAGAATTGTGTTGCTGTTCCTTTCTTGTTGTAAGTAATTTTGCAAACAGTTTCTTCTACTGCCATCTTTAAAATGGTTTTTAGAAGAGGGCTACTGTTATGGTGTTTTGAAACTTCAAAACTTAATATTTGTTCCATTTTACGAAGTGCATTTATATGTTCATTAGAAATACAAGTTTCAAATTTTTGTTTTAAGGTTGCTACACTTAAATGAAAGGGTGTTGATTCATAGGCTTTCAATGTAATCATTGCAAAATATAGCGCATACATTTCATCAATTGTAAAAACAATAGGTGATAATAATCTGTTTTTTAAGATGCCATATCTTCCATTTCTGCCGGCTTCAGAAAATATGGGCATACCAATTTCTTCAAGACATTGTATATCCCTTAACGCAGTACTTTTCGAAATGTTATATCTTTCCATAATATCTTTTAGATTAAAGTAGTTTTTGTTATTTAAATATATCATCATGTCGTTTATTCTTTCTGATTTTCCCATAACTTATTTCCTTTCACAATAATTAAAAGGTATCAATTAATGACACCTTTTAGCAGTATACTATAAATAACAAATAATATCAAAGGAGATATAAGTATGAATACTAAGAGTGAATTTGAAAGAATTATGGCTACCCAAACGGAAATTGCCTTATCCACTAGTGTCAATGATATATGTAATGTTAGGATTGTTAATTTCATTTACGATGATACTTCTCAAACTTTGTTTTTTGCTACCTTTGGAGATAATGATAAGGTTAAAGAATTTGAGAAAAATAGTAATGTAGCTTTTACAACCATTCCTCATAAAGGGAATGAACACGTTAAAGCAAAAGCACAGGTTAATAAAAGTAATCTTAATATTTTTGATGTAAAAGACAACTTTATATCAAAAATTCCAGGCTATGAAGATACAATTAATCAAGTGGGGCAATTTCTTGTACTTTTTGAAGTCAAATTCAAAACTGCTATAGTAACATTGGACTTTGAAAATATTGATATATTATCTCTAGATTATTCAGCTAACCTTCCAATGGCAGGAACACCTTTAAGCTTTCCTACTCCATGAGGAGATTTTGACTTAATTTCTTCGGTAAGGTCATTTCAAGCCTCATAACCATTACGATTACCATTTCCCCAAGCTCTACAGATACAAGACCGTCAGACAAATTGGCAGAGTTCATTGAATGTTCGGATCTCTTTATTTGTGAAGGTATGTATGGAGATGAGAAGGACACTGTTAAAGCTGAACAGAAAAAACATATGATGTTCTCGGAAGCAGGTCTGCTTGCAAAACAAGGAAATGTAGGGGAACTGTGGCTTACTCATTATAGTCCGTCCCTTACCGAGCCGGAGGAATATATTGAATCTGTAAGGACAATTTTTGCAAATACAATTGCAGGAAGAGATTTACTCAAAAAAACGATAAAGTATGATTTTTGTCATTTTTGTTCCTCCTGGGTTTTGTATTACTTGTTTTTTAACACCCTGTAATAGTATACTTTTCCATGGGTATTAAGAGGTACAAGTTCCTTGTTTTTATTTAAAGGATCTAGAAAAATCATCCTCATTAGCCCCAATTACTAGCACCCAGTGTTGATATCCAGCCCCATGATATTTGACCATCACAATTGGCAAATACCCATTTTTCAAATCTTTCATAATTGTACCAGAGTTAAAGATACGTTTGTAATCATAATAAATATTAGGTATAGTTTCGTTGATTTTATATCAAATAATTTCCCCTGAACTTGTAAAACCTACATTTTTAGCAGGGATTACCTCTGCGGATTTATATGTATACCATATTTCTTTATATACATTATACTTCCAACATAAGCACCAGCAACTATACCTTAAATAGAAATACAGAAAAAGTTGAACCACTACCAAAAGCAGAAATTATCTATGCAAAGCCATAGCAACATGCCATTTTTGCCATATATATTTGACGCATATAGATTGAATGGTAAAAAAGCTTTAGAAGATGTCCATTGACATTTTCTAAAGCTTTTATATATTTTGTAATATTAGTGATCATGCTCTTTTTCAGCAGCTTCAGCCTCTGCTTTGGTTTTATGAACCGTACCATACGGATGTTGAGGCGGTGCATAGATAGAGTACAATTTTAGCGGTCTGTTGCCTGTATTAATTAGATTGTGCCATTTACCAGCAGGTATGATGAAGGCAAAATCATCACGGACATTCGCTTGGAAGTTCAAGTTGTCTTTACTATCACCCATTTTTACAAGGCCTTGCCCTTCCTCGATGCGTATGAATTGATCAAGGTCTGGGTGTATTTCCAAACCTATCTCTTCTCCAACATTGATACTCATCAAGGTAAGCTGTAAATGCTTTCCTGTCCATAGCGCAAGACGGAAGTTATTGTTCTGCTTGGTAGCTTCCTCAATATCAACTACAAACGGATTAGGGCCATAATCTCTTAATATAATTGGGGTACTGGCCTTATCTTGATTCATATAGGGAAGATATTGATTAGGGAACTGGCTCCATAAATCCGGGTTATACATTGGGTTATTTGCAAAGTAAGGACACTGGTACATATTATATGCGTTACGCATTGGAGTGTTAGCATTATAGGGGTATTGGTACATATTAGGAGTATTATGCATAGTGCTCATTCCTTTCATAAGCTTATAGTATTATCATATGCATTATGTAAAGGAGATGTGATTTGTTTTGTTATGAAGTGATTTTTGTCATAAAGAAAAACAGCTGCTATTAGCTGTTTTTCTTTATGTTCTGGGGTTATAGTCCTTGTTTCCTACCGAAGCCCATTCCTTTGCCATTCTTGCCGCGACCCATACCCATGCCGCCATCCTGTCTGCCAACACCACAACCGGCTCCATTTCCAAAGCATTCGCCATATTTCTTTCCTGTGCCAACAGAACCAGATCCATCACAGGAAGCCATGTTTTCCTTAATTGCGTTATAAATTTCATCAGCCTTTTCTCTGGTCAGTTTTCCTTCGGTGACTCTTTGGTCAAGGATTGCCTTTTTTTGCTCCAACATTTTTGCTTTGAACTCATCTAGTTTGTCGCTTTCCGCAGCGATAGTGCCATAGGTTTTGCCCGAGGCTCTTTCTGTGTTAAGACTCTCAACAGATTTTCCCGTTAGTTGAGATACGATATCTGCCGGTGTTTTAATTTCAGCAGCAAAAACTGCTCCTGCGGTTGTAAGTGCTACTACTATTGCAGCTACTGCTGCATAACGCTTAATGTTTCTCATTAAAATCACTCTCCTTTGATTTGATAATTTCATTATAAAGTTCAAATGTGATGAAAATATGATAGAAGATTGAAAACTTTTTAATAATCAAGAGATAGGAAGCTCAAACCAGAAAGTTGTTCCTTTACCCTCGGTACTTTCCACCCCATATTTGCATTTATGAACTTCCAGGATGTTTTTCACAATGGAAAGTCCAAGGCCTGTTCCCAGACGTTTGCTTTTGCCTGATTTATCTGCTTTAAAATATCTTTCCCAGATATGCTTCATATCCTCTTGTGAAATACCTTCGCCGGTATCCGAAACCTCTATCTTTGCTTTTTTATCATTTGTTTCTATAGTTATTGCTACGGATGCCCCCGTTTGGCTGTGGTTTAAGGCGTTGTTCAGAAGGTTGTGCAGCACTTGTTGTATCCTTTCTTCATCGCCTTTAGCAATTACGGGGCCGTTACTTTTTACCAGTAATCTTATACCTGTTTGGCTGCTTATGAGTTCATAACGTTCGGCTATGTTTGCTATAGTATTATTCAAGTCAAAATCGGCTAAATTTAGAGCTCTCATGGCCGACTGCATTTGTGAGAGGTCAAGGATGTCATCTACAATTGCTCCAAGCCTTTGGGCTTCTTCAATAATTATTTCCAGCTGCTTTGCCCTTTTTTCCTCATTGCCACCGGTCACATCCCGGATGGTTTCAGCATAACCTCTTATAAGGCTTAATGGAGTACGGAGCTCATGGGACACATTGGCCACAAAATCCCTTCTGAGCTGTTCTATTTTTGAAAGCTCCTCACCAAGGTGATTTATTGCCAGAGAAAGCCTTCCGATTTCATCTCTGGATTTTGTTTTAAGCCGAATACCTAGGTTTCCGGAGGCCATCTCGCCTGTGACTTTGGTAATACTGAGTATGGGCTTAATAAAGGTTCTTGCCAGAATAAAGGATAGAAGCAGCGCAACAAAAAACAGAATAATGCTAATATATAGTAGTTGTTTTTTTAATATTGAGGCGGTATCTTTTACAGGCGCAAGAGGCATGTTGATAAGTAAAGCACCAGTGATACTTTCCCCGGTTTTAACCGGAAGGCCGATTAGCACATATGTGCTATTAAATCTTGGATGCGTAAGAGGAACAGAAATTGTTATTCCTGAAATTACTTCATTAAAGAGATTGGTCCTCAAGTAGTTTTGGAGCATCATAGGCATTTGCCTTGCTGCTCCGTTGCTGTACATAATATTCCCTTGTGTATCTACTAGGTCTATACTGCAGTTGTAATCATAAATGAAGCTGTCAAGTCTGCTCTCCAGTTCATCCCTGCTAATACTGTCCAATTCCTGTAATATTGCAATTCCTCTGTTTTTCACTTCTCCAACCCTTTGATTGGTATAGAAGCTTTCCAAAAAGACAATCTGAAAAAGCCATAGAAGTATGAGAACAACAATGACCAGCAGCATTATTCCCAACCATAGCTTAACGGCTATACTTTTCATTTTATACCTCCTGCTTCAAACTTGTATCCAGTACCCCACACAGTAATGATAAATTTGCGGTAATGTTCAAGACTCTCCCGGAGCATTTTGATATGAGTGTCCACCGTTCTATGGTCGCCATAAAAATCATATCCCCATACTTCATTTAAAAGCTGGTCACGGGAAAACACCATATTGGGATTTTGTGTAAAAAATCTCAGCAGTTCATATTCCTTAGGTGTAAGGCTCAGGAGTTTGCCATCTACAGTTACATTTCTGGAATTATAATCTACGCTCAATCCTTCAAACTGGACATTGCTTTTTTGACTGCTTGAAGTATCAGGATTGGAACTCCGGCGTATAATGGCTTTTATTCTTGCCAGCAGTTCTTTAGGACTAAAAGGTTTGACCAAGTAATCGTCTACACCCAGCTCAAAGCCAAATAGCTTATCATATTCTTCTCCTCTTGCAGACAGCATGATGATCGGAACCTGTGAAGATTTTCTGATTTCCTTGCAGACTGTCCAACCATCCAGTTTTGGCATCATAACATCCAATATCACAATAAAGTATTTATACTTTTTGAATAAATCCAGTGCCTCTGTCCCGTCGGCTGCTTCGTCAATTATATATCCTTGGGGAGAGAGATACTCCTGGAGCATTTCGCGTATTCTATCTTCATCATCCACGATGAGGATTCTTTCACCGTTCATAAAATCACCATCCAAATCTTCTGATACTATAATTTTAACATAAAAGCATTAATACAAACTCTTTATGATGAAATTTCATGCTTTTATCACAAATTTTGCTTTCTCTATCGAAGATAAAATGCTATAGGGTAAAGAAATAATCTCCAGGATTCTGAATCAACTAAATTGTTATCTCAGAGTATATTTGATAATATTAAAAAAAGAAAATATGCAAAGGTGAAATTGTATGTTATCTTTGTATTAAAATGATATTCTTTATCGTATTGGAATTCAGAGGATTTTAATAAACTATTTATTGAAAGTTGGTGATCCCATAGAGAATACTTATACAACAAGTCAAATTGCGAAGATAATAGGAGTTCATCCAAACACAGTGCGAATGTATGAAGAGTTTGAGCTTATTCCTAAGCCGTTGCGTAAAAAAAATGGGTATAGAGTTTTCAGCGATGTTCATATAGACCAATTCAGAATTGCCCGTATCGCTTTTCAAATTGAGGTGCTTCAAAGCGGAATGAGAAAAAGAATTGTTGAGGTTGTAAAACTATCTGCCAAAGGACTATATGACGATGCAATTACTTTGACAAAGGCGTATATAGATATTGCACAATCAGAAATATCAAATGCTAATGAAGCAGTGAGAATCACCAATGCCTTGCTTAAAAGCACTTTTCAAGAAAAAGCAACTCTTTTAAAACGTAAAGAGGTTTCAAAGGCTCTCGGTATTACAATGGATACTCTCCGGAACTGGGAAATGAATGGGCTATTAAAGATAAAGCGCAAAGAAAACGGTTATCGGGTTTACGATAATGAGGATATAAAAAAGTTAAAAGTAATTCGCTCACTTAGGTGTGCAAATTATTCCCTTTCAGCTATTCTACGAATGATGAATGCTATATTCCAAAATGAGAGTGCAGATGCAAAACAAGTGTTAAACACACCGAATGCAAATGAGGATATTGTTTCCGTTTGCGATAAACTGATTGTCTCCCTAAACACAGCGAAGGAAAATGGCGAAAAAATCATAGATATGCTTTCTGAAATGAAAAGTAAATACTTGAACCCTCCACTATAACACCAGACTTTTGTTTGTCCCTAAATGTTTCCTATGCTGATTGCCTAGTTTTAGTATCTCTAGGTCTTCAAATAGATTGTTCTCCAATTTGAACACCTTTTAATTTGAGTATTTTATGAGCTTTAAGTTATAGTATAAACATTATTTTAGAATAAATACAAATCTTCTTTAGATTGCTTTTATTAATATTAAGGCGTCCAATGTTAGATGAATAAGCGATGGATAGCATTTTCCCTAATGGTAATCATTTGTATAAGGAGCTATCAAGGGAATATTTTGGAATTACTTTAAGTCTAATAAGGGAAAATATGTATTGAGGGAAATAAAGATGACAAAAACTGCTAATGACTTCACAGCTTATTACATATATTAGGTGTTTTATACATTGAGGGGTAACCTAATATGGACAAGAATACTTAATATACATATTGCTCTCCTTTCCTATAGACTTTATTACTTGATTTTTTCTTCCCACCAGCCGAAGGCTACTCTTGTCTGTATCTGATCTTTTTCTTGAGATAAAAAGAATAGAGCAAAGGAGCTTCCTGGAGGAATGATATACATGCCTTGGAAATCATGCTTTGTAAGTGTTTGGTTCGGTTCTGCCCTTCTCACAAATGTATACGTTCCGCCAGTGGGTGTTCCTGATACCTTGCTTGCATTTTGTATTCTAACCCTAGGTATGGGGGATGGAGTAATGGATTGGTTCCCTGCTGCAAAATTGTCAGATACTTTTGCATTTCCGGGAAGTACACTGCTTAACCAGCCTTCAGCAGTTAATGGTATACCTGCAAAGTTAGAAATAGTATAGGCATTCAAAAACATGTTAACATTTGAGCCTACTGGGTTGATTAGTGCTCCCCAGCCATTATAAGAATTCCCCAAGGTTATCATATCTGTTTGACCTAGAAAGTATTCCCCTAAGTATGAATGATAAACAGCATCTGATAGTACAATAACCTCTTGGGGCTGCTTTTCCTTTTTCATAAATACGAAGTTCATAGATATATCCTCCTTACACAAATTTACTGGATTTTTTCCTCCCACCAGGTCAATACGATTGTTCCGGTGATGTTTTGCGGTCCTGGTGATTTCAGAAGTATTGAAAATGAGCCTCCGGGCCCTATAATTATTGAACCTTTGTGTGAGTCACTCACAAGGGTGGAATTAGGGGTAACAATTCTACCAAAAATATTCACACCTTTAGTCAACGGTTCTGTTAATAAACTTGCATATTCCATTATGACTTTTGGACGTGGAGGTGGTGAAATAGCTTGATTTGAAGGAGTAACGGTAGTGGAGACTATAGTTTTTTTTGGAGCCTTAGCGTTAAGCCAAATTTCTCCAGTGAAGCTTTGTGACGAAAAGTTTGTAATGGTAAAAATGTCAAAGTAAAGATTAACTCCTGAATTATTAGGATTTATTAAACCACCCCAGGCACCATATTTGTTACCAAAATTCAGTATACCTGTTTGACCTATAAAATATCTTCCCAACATGGAATTCATTGCCAGGGTGGTAATATCTACTACCTCAATGGGCTGTTTTGATTTTTTTTCGAACATATTATTTCCTCCTGATTGTGCAATCTCTATATAATATGTTCTTTTAGGGCTTTTTGTTAATTAACCACATCAATTCCGCAGAAATTACCTACTCCTTTAAATACTATTTCTCCTGTTTTCTTTGTCAGCTTGATATCTACAATACCACTCAGCCCTTCCTTAATTGTATTATTCATAATTCCATTCTTAGGTGCTTTTAAAATACCGCCTTCATACATTTTTGCATTTGCTTCAAGCATAAAGTTGCTATTGGCTAATGTAACATCAAGGGTATTTCCGTTAGTATTCAAGTTTGAAATTTTGCTGTGATTATAGCTTGCAAATCTGTATTCCCGACCGCTAAGAGATAAATTGCATATGAAGCCTTGAAATGAAGTCCCAAGGAATGGGATATGTGCAATAGAGCACATTATGCTTGCGTCAGAACCGTTAAAATTATTGGATTGAAACCAAACATATTCTTTTGGAAATGAAGTTCCCCAATCCTTTTCTAAAGTTGCAGGCATTATTGCAAGCTTATTTTATTTTCCAATGTTGATTTTTTCGGGAGCAACACTTCCTTACGAAGTAATGCCAACAACAATGCAGAAAGATGTGGACATTTTGCCAGTGACGCAAGGAATCAAAATACTAAAATCCGCAACATTGGACTTGCCAATGAATATTGCCGATTATTGCAATGGTGGTAATTGCGCTCATATGTTCATTTGTGGCAATTAGATTTTTCAAGTGGAAATAATGAACCAGTTTATCGCTAAATACTGATGAGAATTAAGGTACCTACGCAGAGAAAATGTAGAGTACTTGTGCAACAACTGGATAAACTGCCCGTTTATTACCATCAGCTATCTTAATGCAAACACCCAGGTTAGCTTCCTTTATTCCTAGGCAGTACAC
>JAEZUI010000220.1 GCA_023421115.1 Bacillota bacterium
GCTTTATATTAATAACTAAATGTCGTATAATAATGTAAAAGTAATGCCGGAGGTGGATTATGAAATATACAGTGGATGAAGTATTACAATTTGTAAATGACAATGATGTTAAATTTGTACGACTGTCTTTTTGCGATATATTTGGCATAGTAAAAAATATTTCAATATTAGCAGAGGAGCTTCCAAGAGCCTTTCAAAGTGGAATATCCTTTGATGCATCTTCTATCAGCGGATTTCTCAATATAGAAGAATCTGATTTGTTTTTATATCCCGACCCGTCAACGTTGTCAATATTGCCCTGGAGACCACAACAAGGAAGAGTAATAAGATTTTATTGTGACATTAAGTATCCAGACGGAACGCCATTTGAAGGTGACGGTAGAGCAATACTTCAAACGGCTGTTGATGTGGCACATAAACAAGGATACAGAATCGAAATTGGACCTGAATGTGAGTTTTATTTATTTGAAGAAGATGAAAAAGGATATCCTACAAAAATTCCACACGATAATGCAGGCTATTTTGATATGGCACCTCTTGATAAGGGAGAAAATGTTAGAAGAGATATAAGCCTTACATTAGAACAGATGGGAATACATCCTGAGTGCTCTCATCATGAGCAAGGTCCCGGTCAAAATGAAATAGATTTTAAATACAGCGATGCTATGTCTGCGGCTGATAACCTAGTAACATTTAAATCAGTAGTAAAGACCATAGCGCATTTAAACGGTCTTTATGCTTCCTTTATGCCCAAGCCATTGAAAAATCACAGCGGAAGCGGACTTCACATTAATATCTCTTTGCTAAAGAACAATAATAATTTATTTGATAAAGTACAAAACACTCACACCCAGGAGGCTGAAAGCTTCATTGCTGGCATCTTGAACAGAATAAGAGAAATAACTGTTTTCTTGAATCCTCTTACAAATTCTTACAACCGTTTTGGAAGCTATTCAGCTCCTAAATTTGTAACATGGTCATACCAAAACCGTTCACAACTCATTAGAATACCTGCAGCTGACGGAATATATTCAAGAATGGAGCTTCGTTCTTCAGATCCAAGCTGCAATCCGTATTATGCATTTGCTTTGCTCATTTATGCAGGTCTGGAAGGAATTAATAATAATCTCAAGCTAAAAGCTCCCGCAAATGTGAATTTGTATGAAGCTAATGAAGCAACCCTGAAACCATATGATACAATTCCTGATACACTGGAAAAGGCTATAGAATGTGCAATGGACAGTGATTTTGTTGCTAAATGCATTCCTAAAAGAACATTGGGAAAATACCTAGCTACAAAAATGGAAGAGTGCAAGCAATATGAATTAGCTGAAGATAAAGGTGAGTTTGAACATAATACTTACTTTTATAAAATATAAAATAAGTACTATTCTAATTAAATATTATTAAAATAATAATTAATTGCGAAACTCTTTTTCAGAAGTGAATAAATAAGAAATAGAACTTGCATTTAGATAATTTAGGAGAAAAAGGATAGTTGTAAGAAGCATAATTGACCTAAAGAATAAAAAATGGTACACAAATAAAAGGTTGTATGTGAAGATTAGTAAGTACCTAGGCAATTAAAGGCTTTAAACTTCTGATGTATTGAAGTTTATGTATTTTATCAGCAAGAACAACTGTAATTAATTGAGTAATACCAGCTAGAAGTAAATCCGCATGAAGAGTTTTTTCATTTTGTGTTTTACGCCCAGCAATACAGAAACTTTCTTTAAAATAGTTGATGGATTGCTCAACAACAGATCGTATTTTATACGTTTCTTCCCAATCAGAAGTACCACGAAGAGTACCAGGGTAAGCACGTAGATCCTTTTCAGGATAAATGTAAAACATTCTACCACAGGATGAACTAGTACATGGATTTTCACAATAACACTGGCGTTTATGTTTAATCCATTTTACTTTTGGGCAGGAAAACTTAAAACGAACTAACCCATTTTTGCTTTTAGTACTCCCTTCTGATTTCATAGGAAGAGAATGGTCATGAGGACAACATGGAATACCATATTCATTTATAGAGCATTCTAAATTATTTAATTTAGAGCGGGAGTTAAGAGGAATGTAAGCTTTTGAAAATTTAATATCTTGTAGCAAAGATTTATAGATTATACTGCTATCAAAAGCAGCATCGCCAATAAAAACATTAGGATTAATTAAAGGATGCACTTTAAAGAAATCTTTTAAAACAGGAATAACAGCTTTAGCATCATGAAGAGATTTATCTTCATCAGGCGAATCAGTTTTCTTATCAAGAATAATTTCAGGATGAGCACGGAGAAAATCTTTATTAAAAAATGAAATATTTCTAACGATGCCAAGTCCGTTGGTTACCATACCAAACTTGTAAACATAACAAAAATGGCCATTGATATATAACTGCTTGATTTCCTGATTTGAAGAAGAATGTGAAGGCATAGATCTGTAGGCAGCTTTGTAAGGATCGTATGAATCATCAAGTTTCATAGTTTTCTTATATGATTTAAGCTGACTGATAATACAGTTTGCAAACTTAGGATTGTTTTCAGTAACATAAGCTTCAATACCTGAAGTATCAAAGATTGTCATAGAAGCTTTAGTTTTATCAATTTGTTGGCAGATCGGTTCAGTAATATCAACTAGATTATCGAACATAGATTGTAGGTCTAAAATGAAATCTTGTTTAAAACGAGTAATTTTAGAAGCATCAGGAACCTTGTTAAAACCACAGAATTCTCTTAATTCTTTTGAATATTTAAGGAATATGATTAAAAGTGTATCTGTTGGGATTGAAAAAATACGTTGCAAAAGCAATGCCCAAATCATCGCATTAAGTGTGTATTTACGAGGCCTTCCTGTGGGCGCATTAAAGTGATTTCTAAAAGAAATCGGAATAAATTTATTAAGATTTATGGTGTTTTCTAATAAGGAAAGAAATTGATATTTGTCGTTTTCAAATTTTCCTTGGCAATCTGAAAAAATTTCTGCCAAAGAAAGCTGTTTATGTGGTATCATATACATGTAACTCCTTTCGAGGTTTTGGTGGATTTGTTTTTGACAATTCAATTTTACCATAAATCTGTGAGGAGTTACAATTTTTTTACGTAAAATATCCCGTGAATTTCACGGGTTCTGGCGTTTCGCAAACGCCTATAAATACAAAAATATTGAGAGGTGCCATATATGATACTTACCATTGCTTTGGCTCCATGCAAAGTCTGATAACGGACGGAGATTGTATGGAGCGGTAACAGATACTACCGTCCGAATCGGGCTTTGCATTTTCGTTCAATAATAAGAATTGAAGGAGCAACGCCATGAATAAAACGAATATGTTTTCAGGACTTCGGGATTTTTTTATCCTTTGGAGTTCTCAAGCCGTGTCGAGCCTCGGTACGGCGATGACAAGTTTTGCACTAATTATTTGGGTCTACAATCAAAAAGGTACTGCGTCAAGTATTACGTTGTTGTCAATTTGTTCGCTTGTTCCATCTATTTTGTTCAGCTTTGTCGCTGGAACACTTGCTGACCGTTGGGATAAAAAGCGAATCATGTTGCTTGCCGACTTGGTAGCGGCACTCGGAACAACAACTGTGTTGATTTTGTATCTTACGAATAATTTGCAAATTTGGCATTTGTATATCATTAACTTTTTACTTAGCTTCATGAACGCCTTTCAAGGCCCTGCGTCCTATGTGGCAACGACATTACTTGTGCCGAAGGAACACTACGTTCGTGTGAGCGGTTTGCACGCTTTTTCTGGTTCTCTCGTGACAATTTTAGCCCCCGCGTTAGGG
>JAEZUI010000274.1 GCA_023421115.1 Bacillota bacterium
CAGTTTTCTTAAGCTTTGTTTTCCCATTTTTTATTCCTCCCCTAGTGATTTTTCACAACATGTACTAAAAATACATCCTCATTATATTATATATCATCCTTACATATTTTTCTATAATTTTTTAAAATTTTTATTTTTATTTCCAGCTAACTCCATATGACGTAATTCAATAGTAATTAGCACTAGTGATACAGCAGCTGCAACAAAATCCGCAACAGGTCCTGCATACATAATACCGTCAATACCTATGAATATTGGCAAAATGATAATTAGCGGCAACAAAAACAGTATCTGCCTTGTTAAAGAAATAAATATGCCTTTTTTCGGTTTTCCTATTGCAGTAAAAAAAGTTGCGGACATAGGCTGTATGAAATTAATTGCTGTAAAAAATAGATATATCCTGAAATAGAAAGTTGCAAACCTATAGTATTCTTCTGAGCCCGAACCGAAAACAGATATAATTTGTCTAGGAAACAACTGAAACAGCAAAAACGAAAAAGCAGATACTGCCAATCCGTAAGAAAGCGAAAGATAATAAACTTTCTTAACCCTATCGAATTTGCGTGCACCATAATTAAAACTAGCTATAGGTTGCATACCCTGAGAAATACCTATAATAACAGCAAAAAACAACTGATTCACTTTAGTGATGATTCCAACAGATGCTAAAGGAATTGCCTCTCCATAATTAGATAATGCACCATAATGAGCAAGTGACTTGTTCATTACTATCTGTACGATCATCATTGCAATCTGGTTAAAACAAGATGCTGCACCTAATGACATTATTCTCTCTGAATACTGCCATTTAGGATATAAGTGCTTTCTTTGAATTCTAACTGTCTTACAATTCCACAAATATCGGAAAGCCAAAAAGGCTGCAAAAATTTGACCGATAATTGTAGCTATTGCAGCACCAGCCATTCCCATATCAAATCCAAAAATGAATATAGGATCAAGAATTGTATTGATAACAGCGCCCGAGAGATTGCAAAGCATTGTATACCTCGGACTACCATCTGCTCTTATAAGGTGCCCTCCTCCTGTTGAGAATATGAGAAAAGGAAAGCCTATTGCAGTAATTCCCGTATATGTCTTTGCATAATCCAATACATTATCCGGAGAACCGAAAAAGACCAGCATTGGTGACAAAAAGGCAAGTACAAATATACATAATACAAGCCCACAAACAAACAGCAACACTGATGCATTCCCTATGTAATAAACAGCTTTTTCCTTATTGCCCTCACCTAATGAAATATTAAAAGCTGCCGCCCCACCTAGTCCTAGGAGCAAAGCAATTGCAATGCAGGAAATGCTGAGCGGAAATGCTACATTTGTTGCTGCATTACCTAACTCACCTATACTCCTACCTATAAAAAACTGATCCACTATATTGTATATCGCACCTACAATCATTGCTAATATACTTGGCAATGCAAATTTTCTTATTAACTCGTTTATGTGGGCAGTTCCTAAGGGATTAACTTTTGTATTTTCCATATTTTACTCCATTTCTAGATTATGTTATCATCTTTTTAACAGGCTTGCAGTTTATTTTGCCTCAATAGGCACTCCATTATTTTAACATATTATTTATTTTGAATGCACGAAGGAGTTTGCATAACATTGAAATACGGTCCAGAATGTTAGTACTCGGATTTTTGAGCCTGTTCGAAAGAGGGACCTACTGTTTTAGTGTCAAACGACTCCATTACGTGACCTTCGCTTAGAATCTGTAAGCCTCGGCTTGATAATTTTCGCACGCGTCTATGGGGACTCCTGTCCCGAGACGCTAAAAATGCCATCCCTGGCATTTTTGCTTCAAATTATCAAGCTTTCGGCAACAGATTCCGCCTCTTTCGAACGAAGTGAAAGAGGCAAAAGCGAAGGGGCTCGATGCCCCGTAGCTTTTATACTATGCTCCGGTCAAGTAATTGAGTCATTTGACAGTAAAACAGGTTGACACTTTAATTAGAATTCTTTTGCTGTTTTATTGTTATAGATCTTTCAATGTGGGTTTTTATAATTCCTGGGTATATTATAAGATTTTATACCCTAAAAAAAGGTAAAAGTTGCTTTAAAAGCAGCTTTTACCTTTTATAAAGGCTTAATATTAATTTTACTTTTTACTCTCATAAAATGTAATTGTAACACCACCTGATCCCATAGCGGGATCAGAACTCAAATATAATTGGCTGTTAAGGTATGCATATTTGCTATCTGCACGCACTTCAAAGGTAGGTACAAGCGAACCAAATTGACCGCCGTTTCGTACAATAATTATTTCTCCGTCATCCGTCTGCCAAAGATACCTTGCATCAATTGTCATAGGATTTGAAAGATTCTGATAGTCGGCTCCAGCCGGTATAATTTTAGCATTTATGCTTCCAGTTACATTACCGCCAGTTATAGGAATAATATTTCTGTTACCGTTCTTCTTAGTTGCTCCAACTGATTGGCTGTTTCCAAGGTTAACTAATTCAGTTATGAATTTGTTGCCATTTTTTTCGGAGAATGCCGTTCTAAAATCCCATGGTTGATCTTGAATATCTTCTGGTTGAGTGACGGTTATAGAATTTGTTGAATCGGGATTAACGGCTACGCTTGATATATCATAAACACTTATCTTCATCGTTTTAGCTAAGGTATCTACAACACGCCTACCAGCATATTTACCGGAGTTAAGCCAGCTATATGATCCATTATTCGGAGCTTCGATATCTGGTACCATTCTCACATCATCCTGATTTATAGCAGTCCCGGCACTTCTAAAATACACATATTTTCCGTCATTGGTTTTGAACACTAATAACTGCTCAATTTCCATGGCTCCATTTGAAATATCTAACTGAAAGTCAAGACCACCAGACATAACAGAACCTGTAATTTTGGGTCCTGTTATTGTTCCGCTTTGAACTACAAAAACTTGTCTCTGTCCGTATTGTGTTTTTCCAAGATTATAAATCATGTCAAGTTTCATGTTTGCTTCAAAAACAAGCACCCCTTTTTCCGGTTGTGGAATTCCAGCAGGCATTCCACATGTCCATGACTTATGAGGAATAAGTATCATATTATCAGATTGTTGTGTCGGTTGTGTAGGAATTGGTGTAGGGACTGACATTTCGTCAACCGGAAATACAGATATAAAACCCAAAAGATACTTTCTTAATAAACCGAAATCAATCGAGTTTGCAGAACCGTCACCACTTAGATCTGCAACAGTTATGTCCTTAATTTCATAACTCCCTAACAGATACAACCTATACAAACCAAAGTCTATTGAGTTTACAGAACCGTCCGAATTTATGTCACCGTGCTGAACTGCAAATGAAAACATAAACTTGTTTGACAATAAAGTCAGGACAAAAACAACAATAAAAACCCAAGATTTTTTCACGTAAAACCCTCCTCCTAAATAACTTTTTTAGTATATTTTAAAAATAACATGTACATTAATTAGAGCTTAAATCTTTAAATGGCAATTAACCTCTTACTTTTTCAAATCGCCTTATAGTAAAACATCTTTAATAATTATGAATTCCTTTATTACTCAACTTCAATGCCCTTGTATGTGGCATCTTTCTTATCACTATCAGAAACAATTTCTTCAATTTGAAGAATAAAATTATAATGCCTTATATATCTGTTAGGATACTTATAAACTTGAAATGAAGTCAAGTTTTCATCCGCTAAACCAGGTACTTTCCTAAAAGTTACATTCTCAGTAAAGTCCTGCGAACCGTCATATGGCTTAAGAACAATTTTAAAATTCTCATTCTTAAGGAAAAATCCCGGAAAGTTCTTTGACTCAAAAGATATACAATTGGGGTCAGCAAGCCCAGGAACTATTTTAAATATATGGTCTTCTGGTAATATCCCATTCGCTGAAATATAGGCCTCATAATGTATTTTATGTTGTATAAATTGACCTGGATAATTATAAGCTTCAAATTTCATATACACTGAATTTGTTTTACTAGTAGTTGAGGTCGGATTAAAAGTCGGTATTATTTGTATATGTGGATTTGGTGTTGGCCATGGCGTTTGTATTGGCCACGGTATTTGGGTTGGCCACGGTATTTGGGTTGGCCACGATATTTGGGTTGGTGTTAGCGTTGGTGTTAGCGTTGGTGTTAGCGTTGGTGTTGGTATTGGTATTGGTGTTGGTGTTTTAGTTTGAGTTTGCGTTAGTGTTAGTTTTGGTGTTTGCGTCTGTGTTGGTGTTTGCGTTGGTGTTGGTGATATATCGGTAGCTTCTACCTTTAATGTGGCAGTTGGTGTGGCAGACACATCTTCAACTTTCAAAGGTGAAGCAGTTGGCTCAGGTTTAGCATCAATACTGTCTTGTGGATTTTTGTCTGAAATTACTTTTAACAATTCATTTACATTAATGTTTTTTGCTTCATTAATTGAAAAGTCACTTCTGTGTTTTTTCAAATCATTATACAATTTATATCTTCCTGAAGATATGCCTTCATTATGTGCATCTTCCCTTTCTGATATATTGGTTTGCAGAATATAAACATTTACTTTGCCATTTTCAAGTATGTTCTTTTTCAACGAATTCATTATATTATCAAGTTTATCCTTTTTAGCTTGATATTCTTTACCTTCTTCATTCCTTTTAGTATTCAAAGTACTAGAGACCAATATATACTCCTTTGCAGCTTCACTTATACTATCAGTTCCCTTAACTTCATCAACTATTTTGTTAATAGCTTTAGAAACCTCAACCTTATCAATACTTATTTTTTCAGCAAAAACCTTTGCCTCTTCATTTAGCGGAACTAGACGCAAAACTATTCCGTTATCATCAATTTCCATCTCAAGACTAGGATTTATGTCCACATCAACATAAGCAAATACTTTAGACTCAGAAAACATTTCCATAATATTAATTCTACCTGTAAAATATACAAAGCAAGTTATAGCAAATAGAATACAAGCAGCACTAAACATTAGTTTTGTTTGAATTGATCTTTTTTTAATAATATCACTTTTTGTAAATTCAACATGCTTACCTACGTAGATTGTAGAACTTCTCTTTATATAAAAACACTGAAATTCATCATTAGTTACTATTGCTTTGTTTTTTGAAAGTTTTATTACAATCCCCTCGTATTTCATTTCTATCCCCCTAAAATATGAAGTTAAGATACATTGATATTAGGTACTGTGTTTAGCATATTTTATTCAAATATGTTTTAAAATTTCCATAATCATTCCCATAGATTATACACAAGCAAATGATAAACTCCCTATTTCTTTCAACAGTCTTCGGATGGACATCTATTATCTTAGAAAGTTCTTTCATATGGAAATACTTTTTGTTTCTCAATTTGTCGTATATATTTCTGTTTTCTACAATTTTTTTAGCTATACCTATACACATCTGCTTTGAATCTTTATGTTTTGGCATATAATCAGGCAAACTTTCTATACTTAATCCAAAGTTTTCTAATTGCTTCGAAAAATCTTTTAGTTCATAAATAAATTCATATCTATCCATTTCTATACCCCTATTAGATATATTCAATTGTTCCTCAATATCAGCTTCACTTTTGCTGCCAAAATACGAAAAGGGAATTTCATTTTTGCAAACAGACGATATGTTTCTAAAATAATCCACCATTCTCCTTTTGATTACTATCTCTGCAAACTTTATAAAATTTTTACCTTTGTCACTGTCAAATTTTTCGATTGCCTCATCAAACGCCATCAGGCCTATGCTATATTCATCACTACTTTTTAGATCAATTATCTTTGATGAATAAAAACTTGACACAACTTTTAAAACAAATGGTATATAGTCTTCGATAAATTTCTCCTTTAACTGCTTGTCTCCTTTTTTGATTCTTTCAACAATACGTGTTGCTGTTTCTCCTGTATAATTTAAAATAGCTGAAATAAATAGCATATTTACCTTACCTCACAATAATATTAAAAAAATAATCTCATAATCATATAGAACCCAAACAAACCCTTACACAAGAAATCTTACATAAGAAATTTTAAATAACTAAAATTGAGTAATTTTTCTTCTTTGTTAATTTTATTGTTAGTCGTGTATCGTGTAATTTATTCGAAACCATTTTTTCTTTTGTGTTCGGAATTTGAGAATATTTAATGAAATATCTCTACCATTTCATTAATAACCTATCAGATATTTAGTCCATAAAATCAAAAGTGTTTATGGATTTACGAAGCTGCGCTTTAGTAACATCTTTAAGATAAGTTCATTCATAAATATATAGTTATATTATATAATAAATATAATTGGAAAACAAATACTAAATGGTAATATGGCGCATATTCTAAAAGTGCGCCATATTAATTCTAGATTAAAAGGCTTTCATATTTTCTAAACCTTTAAGGAAATGACTAGATATTTTATTACCCACACAAAATAGCGAAACGCCAAAAATAACCTATACAATATTTTTCCTCAATATTTTTAATCTAAAACTCATCCAAGAGAATATATTGATATTCTATAAATTTTTATTGATAATCAATAAATTTGATGTTAAAATCAAATTAATATTAGTTAAGAATTATATTAAAAAGACCTGATTAAAAAGAGTGGTGTTCCACAGGTCACAAAAAGTATTCTACTCTTAACTAATCAGAAATTCTTTAATTTTGAGAGGTATATTTATGTATGATATTGCCATAATTGGAGCAGGCCCTTCGGGTTCAACACTAGCGAGACTTCTTGGAGATAGATATAAAGTTTTATTACTGGACAAAAGGGATTTTGAGAACGAAAGTTCCAAGAAATCGGTGTTTAAATGTTGTGGCGGACTTTTAGCGCCTGATGCTCAAAAAATGATTGCAAAGCTTGGTTTAGGGTTACCTACAAATATTTTAGTAGATCCACAGCTTTTCGCAGTAAGAACCATTGATATTACCAACAATATGGAAAGACTATATCAGAGATTCTATTTGAATATGGATAGAGAAAAATTTGATAAGTGGCTGATTTCAATTGTACCTTCAAGTGTTGATAAAAAGTTCAATTCAATTTATAAAGGCTTTGAAAAAACTCAAGAGGGATATATCCTTAGATTTATTCAAAACGAAAAAGAAGTCACTGTAAAAGCAAAGATTATTGTAGGCGCAGATGGGGCTTTTTCCGGTATAAGGAGAATGCTTTGTATAAACGGAAATTTTCCAGAGACTTATGTATCAATTCAGGAGTGGTTTGAAAGTACACAAAACATACCTTATTTTACAGCAATCTTTGCTGAAGAAATAAGTGATTTCTATTCATGGATCATACCAAAGGAAAATCATATACTACTAGGCTCAGCTCTGAAACTCAAGGATAATCCAAGGCAGAAGTTTGATTTGTTGAAATCAAAACTAACTAAGATGGGATTTGATTTTGATAAAAAAGCAAAAACCGAAGGAGCATATATTTATAGACCTAGGAGGGTATCACAACTTTTTGCAGGCCTAGATAATATAGCACTTATTGGTGAAGCTGCTGGAGCCATTAGCCCTAGCTCAGCAGAAGGATTCAGCTATGCATTTAAAACAGCCTTATATCTGTCAGAAAGCCTCGAAGGTGGAATAGACGGTTTTATGGACCGCTATAATCACAAGTTAAATAAACTAAAGTTTAATTTGTTTGTCAAAAACACAAAATCTCCAGCTATGTTCAATCCCGTACTTAGAAAGTTAGTTATGAAATCAGGTCTGCAAAGTCTATGATAATTGAGTGTGAAACCCTTTTTTATATTTCACATTATAAGGTTGGCTCCTGTTATATAAAGCCTATAATTATAAACAATGCGTTAGAAGGATTATACTCATAATTTTACAGCTTCAAAAGTCAATTATGAGCTATATATCCATCATACCATTGACTTATAGTCTGAACTTCTGTCTCGCCGTTCTTCACATATCCATGAACATAATTCACTAATTCTTTGAAGGATTCAGTAGATATTTCATAAGATAATGTGGGGTTATCTTCAACCTTGTGAAACATAAACATTACTGTACCTCCTGTTTCTACTGCTTTATCTATTTCGTTTTTTATTAAATCCAACGAAATAGTATAACCAACAGGTATGCACTTAAGCTTGTAGATATTTTCAACCGAAACCGCTTGTATACCAAAATTGGTGGTTCTTGGGGTGTGTTTCCGTATGATTTCCAATGTCCCAGCCAGAACTATAAAGAAAGTTTAATTCCCTTGTGTCAAGATAGTTTACATCACCAGTCTCAGCTCTACTTTTTATCGGCATAACATTTGCCTTAAAACCTCTATAATTCAACACAGAATATGCTTTGGACAAAACCTCATTGTAGCCATCTTCAAAAGTAAACATAAGTTTAGGTACACCTTTTACGTTATAGGATATTCTATCAATGTTTACTGTAATAGGCTCGTTCCCTTTAGTGTAAAAGCTTAACCTCATACATTTGACCTCGCTCCAATCTGCACTAGCATCAGAAGCTACAAAATCAATCTTTGACCTTCTTATCTTATTCCACCCATTTGACAGTTCATAACTTCCAATATAATTCGAAAAATATTTTGTATAATTTACATTGTCATTAAAAAAAAGCTACTCCTATAGCATAAATACTTGATACATCAGGTATATTCATATTTATTTCAAAATTTTCTATATCACCGCTACTTATGATATTTTCAGCGTGTTTTTCCAATATAAAATAGCCCGTAGAGGCATTTTTCTCAACAATTTTCAGCGATTCTGATCCGGAAACATAATCATTTCTATCGATTGACAAATCTACATTGTAGTTCCGAGTCCATTTTGATAAATCATCCCCCTCATCAATAATAATACCGTCAGATAAATTTAGATTATTCAGTGTTTGAACTACGGCATTCGTATTATCACTATTTAAATTATCGATAGCTGCATAGCCTGAAATTTGCATCAAAAAAATACTACAACATAGTATGACTAGAATTGTTATCTTTCTGAAAATCATTATTGTCCCCCCACTTTTTTAAGCTTAGCAACCTGTTTTATCGATTAATTTTCTTCTCAAATACAAGCAATTATTAATTAGGTGATTTTTCCTTAAAATCGCTTAATCCAATTGGAATTTTCTTTTTCATTTCTATTCCCTCTAATTCTATTATGTTAGTGCAACGTATCTACGTATTCATTTTACATTGTTCTATCTCTTCTTTCAATCAATATCTCATAAATTGAAGTAATTTAATCATTTCATTATACTTTTATTACAGTATCTCGTGTCACTCCATAACTCAAATACCCCCCATGAACTCCAATCGCCTGAAAAGCATCCTTTATAAAAATATCAACCGGCGATTTCTTTTTCTCTCCTTCAATAAAATAATCTACCTCTCCCTTGTCAATTTGATCTAAACAGCTTATTGCCAGTTTTATTTCAGAGTTTAAATCCTTAGCGTTTTCCATGTCCTTATGGATTGTAGCCGCCAAATTATCTAGGTCTAACAAACCAAATCTTAATGTATCCTGAAAAGGATTTGGCAAATTTGTCAAATCAACAATTTTAGAATAAGGTTTGCTTTCTAACTCTGTCGGAAATGGTCCTGCTCCGTGTCTTGTCATATATGCTCTTGTAACATATACAATTTCTATGTTTCGGTCTTGAAAGCCTGCTTTTGAGATAATCTCAGCAACATTCTTCATTCCTGTATTAGACCTTGTAACATGAGGGAAATACTTGTGATTCTGGTCAAGTAAAAGACCTTGAGCACCTTCAAATACTATAGCTTCAAATTGATTAAGTATATTAGAATTTGTAACAACGACAAAGTCAAGCATATTTTCCACATCACAAATATAACTTTCTATAATTTCGTCAATTACAAGCAAATTCTCATATCGTTCTGGAATCTTATCAATGCCCAATTGCTTAAGCCTGATTTTTACATAATTTTCCCTTATATAGGAAACTTTATCCCTCATTAATCTCTCATTATTTAAGTCAGCCATTGTCAATTTAAATTGATCGGCGCACAAAGCTCTTTCAATTGTTTCATTAAATCCAACTCCACAGGAACCATGTTTCTTACTTCCACGGACAATTTCTGCAATTTGGTTAAGCATTACATCATAGGGAGTTGTCACATAGCAATTTTCGTCAACATATACTTTGGGTACTAGGTTAATTTCTCTTAGCTCCTTTATTTCTTTATTAAACAACAGGGGATTTACAACAAAATATGAGCTTAAAAACGTCGGTAGATAATTAAAAGAGCCTGATCCAATGTGCGAAAACACATGCCTTTTACCTTCGGGAGTTGTAACTGTGTGTCCAGCCTGAGCCGAACCGTTAAACCTAACAACAATTCCATTCTTTACCGTTGATGAAAAATAGTCTGTCATAACACCTTTAGCTTCATCTCCAAAACCACTTCCAATAACAACTTTTATATTTTTCATAAAGGTACACCTCCCTGATATCTTAGGAGCACCCTATGTGGATGCCCCTATTTAAAATTACACTATACATAACAAAACGATATAAAAAACGTAGAAGCTAAACACCACAAATTTAGAACCTCACTACCCCGGCAGTGTTATCAAAATTACTTGTAAGATCTTTTATTGCATTGGCAACTACAAGACTCTTTGAGCTGTCCCAACTCTTTATTACAGCATCCGGATTTTCCCCATTAGCTATTTGAAGTGTAGATACTATAACTTCTCCAATCATTGTATAATCGTCTAAAACTATTGCTCTTTGCCCTAAAAGGTCTTTCCATTTTTTCTGTACTATATCGCCACGACTACGGAAATAACTTCCTTCCCTTATCATGAGGTGATAAACTTCATATTGCCTAGATACCATTGTCAACAAATCCTGTGCCAAGTAGTCTGTCTGTGGTCTATATCCCATTACTCTTTCTATGTCAGAAGCTCGCAAATAAGGTGTTGGCTCTTCATCTCCAATAGTGAACAAAAATCCTTTCTTTTTTCTTTTCTCAAAACAATCTATCTTTGTGTGTAGTGCAGCAAAGTACCAAGCAAGAGCATAAGACTCATAATTATTGCCGCCTCCACCTCTTTCAAGATATATTTTTGTCAATTGTTCCGCTATACGGATATCAGCCTCAAATTGAGTAGCTTGCAATGGATATAAATCACGTGCCTCCGCATCTCCTATTCCAAGAAACATAATATGCGGATTTGTAATAGGCTTTCTGTTATAAACTTCAGTTGCCAAATTCTTAAGCCCTTCTCTAGCAATCGAATCCAACACACACCCCATTGAGCCTGTTACATCAAGACCAACAATAAGCGCCGTAGAATTAGGATTATCAATTGAATCGCAAGATTCTCTTGTTTTAATTCCTTTAGGGTCTAGTGCAGGATCAATACACTTTGATGTAAAGATATCATCCACTGATTTTTTACCTGCAATATGTGCTTTTGAATACCTCATCCAATCTTTATCATCCCAATAACCTCTTCCCATAAATAAAACCTCCTTCATTTTATTAACTTAATTTTTGAATACAATTTTTGCTCATCTAAATCCATTTCAACAAATTTTCGCTTTCCGAAACTTGCCTCGAGGACTTTTTTCCATTTTGTCAATTCCTCAAAGGCATTTGAACCAGCCGCACCTCTAAGCCAATTTTTCATTGCATCAGGTACTGAGCTGTTTAATGCCAAACCACTACCACTTCTGTCACCTAATAGTTCTCGACCTATCAATCTGATAGATTCCATATCGGTTAAGATATTTCCAAGTTTTTTGTCCTTAACCTGTGGTGGCATTACGAAGAACACTTCATCCGAGGTGCCAAGCATTTTCGAACCCTGTTTTACCGAATACCACCAACCTCCAAGAAGTGCACTGCCATGATACTTTGGTGATATAAACACGGTATCTGTAGTAATTCCATTAGAACTCATGCCATTATAGTCAAGATAACAAACAATGCTGTATAATCTACTCAGTATCCAGGCAACATGTCTTTCAGGTATTTTACCTTCATAGTAATTAAGTACATCTCTCAAAAGAAATAAGTCAGTTGCTTTTTCTACCACCAAACCAATCCAGTTATTGACCGTCTCAAATTTGGCAATAATCTTAGGCATACACCTTTCAAATTCTTCCTTCATCTTATCATCACAGTATTTTAGCCCTCGAATTGCCCTTTCTCCATTTTGCACAAAATCTATGTTGTTTTCATCAATTAGCCAGATTACCGAATTGTTTGCAACATACATAGTTCCCAATTCAAATTTGTGCCTTGTACGATATCTGATTTCATGCACTTCCTTCCTCTTTCCTAAGATTCTTATATATCCCGGCGCTTCCCATATCCCTGACTTTATTAATTCTTTAGCCTTGTTATAAAGCTCATTAATGGTAATCATTACATTTTCAGCTTCTTTTGAATTGCGATTTTTATCAGGATGCCAAACCTTAACAAGATTTCTATAATCCAATTCTATAGCTTGGGAGTTTTTAAACAATTCATAGGGTTCTTTCATTTGCAATATTTGATTCGAACTCCACTCCATTTCATTCACCTTCATTCTCTGTGCAGAATGTTATTAACTTTATGTTTTTAATTCATTGTTATTATCGTTTTGTTATTATCATTATAATACGCATTTTCACAAAAATCAATAGTTATTTTTAAATAAAAACTACGAGACATCAAGTCCCTCCGTTTTTCCCTCTTTCACTTCGTTCGAAAGAGGTGTAATAAAAAAACAGCCCTTCTGTTATAGAAGAAACTGTTTCGTTCAAATTAATTATTAGCTAATGTGCCCCCATGCACAAAACCATAAAAATTACTGTGCATATCAATTATTTTAGTACTAATAAGTTATCAGTATGCGTGTGAGGCATGGTCGAAATCACTTAATTACTTTTATTTTTTCAGCTATGCCTCAGACAAATTGCTCTTGCTCTTTTCTGTATCTTCTGTATATGAAAACGCACCACCAACAGTTACTGTATATTCTCCTTCTGGTAAGTATAAATCCTTTTCTGCGTAAAACTTCTTCCAAAAATCTGCATTTGCATCCTCCTCTGAATAACCGCCACTTTTGACATAATCAAATTTATAGAGTTTATCCTTTTCTAAAATCGTAGAGGTTAATAAACCAAGAAATATATTGCCAGTATTAAATTCTTTACCGTCAGAAATTGAAAAACTTATATATGGGTCGCCATGCCATATTTTAATTTTATTATTGCTTCCAATATATTTGAGAGTAGCCCAAAGCTTGATTTTATCCGTTGTTTTATATATCTGATTGTCTGAGTATAACTTAAGTTCAAATTGTTTGTTGAGATTCTGTTCAGTTTCCCCGTTCTCTTCAGCACTTTTTACAGGGGTTACTTTTTCCGGCACAGTTCTAACATCTGCACTTTTACAGCCCATCATTAAAACAAATATAGTTAACAATGACATCATTAGTGCTAAATTTCTCTTCATATTACATTCCTCCAAATGAAAGCTTTTACTTAATTGTTGAATCCTTAAAATCACATCATAATTATATTCATTTGCAGTTTTAGCCTCTTCAATCCAATTCCGGTAGTGAAAATACATTATTCTTTTCGAAATCCTCAAGAATGTCTAGGTTCAAAAGTTGCTTCAATTGGTATTTATTTGCCCACAGAAATTCCGAATGTTCCATTGAGAGCTTTACTTCCGTATCTTCACTTGTACATAAATATGTAAGAATTACTACCTGCCTTGTTGGGTCTGTTTTAAAAGTAACAGCAAATAAAAGCTTTTCAACTATAATATCCAATCCAACCTCTTCCTTCATTTCTCGTATAAGAGCAGCTTCCAATTCCTCTCCAAACTCAATCTTACCACCTACACACTCCCAAGTACCCGCACCAAATTCATCATTATCCGAACGCTTCACTATCAATACTCGTCCTTTATTTACAACTATTCCCTTAACTGCAACTACTATTTTCTTTTCCAATATATCACCTTCCCTATTTAACCTTTTAGTCCATCATGTTCAATTAATACTTCATTTATATTATTATCAATTTTTTTATCAAAGGCTTTCCACAATTCACTTTTGGTATCAATTTGGTCAATTACTAAACTATATGGAATGCTAAATATAAGATAGCTATTACCTGCTAACAAGCCACTATAAGGATTAAAAACAATTTTTAAGTATTCCTCGTCTAATGTGAAATCATCAGTTATATACATTTCTATCAAATCCAAGTATTTCAAATCAAATTTTTTATTATATTTTATTTCCATCGGTAAAATTCAAAAAATTATTAATTTCTTTTACAACGATTTCTCCTTGCAATGTATTTATTAAACTGGTCTTATAACCCTCGGATTTTTCTTCAATATCAAACATATCTTACCTCTTTAACTCTTATTCTTTCAATCTAATGGTATCTTCTGTTAACCCATAAGTCAACAAAGGAATAATCAATATGTTTAGGGTTTACAGTTCCACCTTTAATAACACTATTCAATCTTCCTGCAAATCAATAATCCGTGATTACTCATTCCTAAAATACTTCTATCTTTACAACTATTCAAACTATAACGAAGCCATACAGAATATTCCTCATCACTCATATTATCAATATAATCTTTCATG
>JAEZUI010000025.1 GCA_023421115.1 Bacillota bacterium
ATTGGCAGATGAATTATGCTATCCGGAATTTTAGTTTATGCAGGTCATATGTACCTGCTTTTTTCTTTTTATTTTCCCTGCAATTTATCTTGTCCAAGTTACTGACAAATAGCCTGTCCGACAACAATTATTACTTTATCACCTGCTGCTTTTCCTTCTAGTATATCAATGGCTTGTATAACATCCGCTTTGTCTATACCATCAAATGCTGGACGTATGGGCACTCCACCTGTAGCTAATACAATATCATCAAAGTCGGCAACCATATCCGAAGTTGCTTCTATTCCAAATTTATAAGTAACACCGTATTTTTTCCCTAAGGTCATATAAGTTTGAACAGCTTTCAGAAGTTCCTGTTTATAGGGTGGTCTTGCTCCTAATGCTATTTGCCCTCCAGGACGATCTGCCTTATCGAATACTGTGACCGAATGACCGCGTTTCGCAGCTACCCACGCAACTTCAAGTCCGGCAGGGCCTGCACCGATTATGACAATTTTTTTCGGCTTATCTGGAGAAATAAACTTTAGAATTCCCTCTTTTCCCGTAAATGGATTATACGTACAGGAAACCCCTGCATCCCATTCGTCGCGTCCTCCTGCTCCTGCACATCTTTGAAGACAGGCTACGCAAGGGATAATTTCATCTATCCGGTTGTCCTTCACTTTGTTTGGAAATTCCGGATCGGCTAAAGAAGGTCTTCCTAAAGACACAATATCAGCTGAACCTGGCGCAATGATATCCTCTGCAATATATGGATCTACAATTCTTCCCGTTACAATAACCGGAATTTGCAGCATTTCTTTAATAAATGCCGAATTTACAGCATTAAATCCAGGAGGAACCGCTTGAGGAGCTAGCGTTTTATAGCTTGTTCCATACGCACCACCGATGGAGAGGCTTATTACATCGGCTCCCGCTTCTTCTAGTACTTTGGCAGCTGTTCTAGCTTACCTTACTCCCCAGCTCTCATGTTCCGATTCTTCTAAGTTTGTTGCTCATTGGTTTTTACTAAATTTAGACTTTTTATTGAATATCCTATTTATCTTTTAAAAAATCGGGTTCCTGATATGGCAATACTACTACAAGCTTTTTTGTTCATTTCATAATATATTCAAAAATAAAATCTACTATCAAGTTTATGGTAAAAATAACCGAATATAATTATTGAGACAACATATGAAGGAAGGTGTTCAATTGAATGTTAACTTGGTCAACCCCCGTGAAAAGCTCATCCCCAATAAAATAAAATTTTTATCAAGATGCTTTTTATTAACAATAATAGAACTACTGTTTTTTATTCTGTTTTCTTTTTTAGGCTGGATAGATAGCTTTCTTTCGGTAATCGGAGTAAAATCAACTATCACCAGTATCTTACCTCTTGCCCTGTACTTTATACTTTTTAGTACTTTTTTCTTATTCATTTATCTGGTCATGTATAATATCAACAGAGAAAAGCTGAGCCTGAAAGAGTTTTTACCAAAAACCCGAATGACAATTGTGTATTTCTTTTATATGTATTTATCGATAGTGTTAAGATTATTTATTTTACTTGTTCTCTTATTTATGTTTAGGGGGTTTCATTCCATCTTACAATTATTTATATTATTACCTATATATCTCTTAATATTTACATCATTAGAAATACTATTATCTAATACAAAAAACTTTTTACTATTCGAAGATTCAAAATTGTACCACGAATGGCAGTTTGACAAAAAAAGCTTTTTATTTGAATTTCTAAAATTTATAGGAATAATCGGACTTATTTTGGCTATGTCATGCTTTATTATTATAAGTAATAATTCTGGTAATAGTATAACTGTTTCTTCTATTCTAGGCTTTGTCCTTATCTGGCTTACCAATACCTTCTTTGCAATTATCGTACTGTTGAAAAAAAGACATTATCATAAAACAACTACTTGTGCTTTAGAAGAAAACTTCAGCAATGATACAAAAGATATTAATAAGAAACCACTTTCTAAAAAAATGGTTTATTTAAAGCAAAGGGGGTTAGTGTTGGGAGTATTGGCTGTAGTAGGCATTTATTCTGTTTGTCTTGTAATTCCCTATATCATTAATTACGATTCTAAAATAAACAAACCGAAAATGGAATCTTTTAAAAGCCAAAATGATGTTGTTACTTTTTTTTCAAACGTAATGTCTTCCTTTAAAATTAATTCAAGGAATTCAAACAATAATTATTTAGGAGAATTTTTATACACATTCAATAAAATGTTTATCTCCATAGCAAAACTCGAACCAGACTTTCTTTTCACTGGCGTAGTGGCTAATAGTAAGAAAACGGCTTATTCTTCACAATCAGCAGCACATTCGGACACCAATAATCAGGTTGACAATGTTGATGAGGCTGACGTAGTTAAAACTGATGGTAAGCACATTTATTACCTCAACGAAACTAATTTATTTATTGTCGACTCCTACCCTCCTGACCAAATGAAGGTAATCCACCAGTATGACTTCTCAAGCGAGGGACTATACCCCCTAGAAATGTTCTTATATGAAGATTACCTTGCAGTTATTCTGATAAGTAGTGAAGAGCAACCTGATAAAAAGTATAGCTCTAAAACCATAGTTAAAACCTATAACATTAAAGATCCCTCAAATCCCCGCATTCAAAGAAACTTTCAATTGGATTACAGATATTTATCCTCCCGAATGATAGAGAACAATTTGTATCTGATTACATCTTCATACATAAGCGATACATTGGGAAATCCCGGATATATGGATTCATCACTCAGCAATTCGATGGTAGAAATAGATTATAAAGACTTACTTGTAATGAGCAACTCAAATAAACAATATTCAAGAATGAATGTTGTTGCTGCATTTCCGATAGATGAGCCTGATCAGAGAGCACAGGTCAAAGCCTATATAGGTGGTAATGGCGAAAACGTTTACGTTTCCACCCATCATATTTTTATTGCAGATACAACCATTAGCCCTGTTACAGAAGCACCTGTTGAAGATTTCTTAAGAAGTCTAGTAAACTATGATTATGATCTTAATTTCCAGAAACGTGGTACCTGTATATATAGAATTAAGATAAATAATGGTGTTATAGGTGAATATGACAGTGATTTTGTTCCTGGAACAGTACACAATCAATTTGCCATGGATGAGCATAAAGGTTACTTCAGGCTCACCACTCAAACAGGTACTTTTCGTTATGCCTCAAGTAATGTATACGTCTTAGATGAAAACATGAATTTATGTGGTTCTTTAGAAGGACTTGCCCCGGAAGAACAAATCTATGCTTCAAGATTTATAGGTGACAGGCTTTACCTGGTAACCTTTAAAGTTGTAGACCCTTTGTTTGTAATAGATTTAAAAGAACCAAAAAATCCAACCATATTGGGTGAATTAAAAATACCAGGTTATAGCGAATATATTCATCCGCTGAATGAAAACCATATTATAGGATTCGGAAAAAATACAGCAGGTGGAAACAATAATTTCTCCTGGCAACAAGGGCTTAAAATGGCAATCTTTGATATTACCGATGTCAACAATCCGAAGGAAAAATTTGTTGAACTCATAGGCGATCGTGGAACGGATTCCGAGCTCTTATACAATCATAAAGCACTTATGTATATGAAAGATGTTGAACTACTGGCTTTTACAGTATTTCTTGCAGAGACAGAAGAAGGAAGCAGCGATAGTACTTTTGGGGATCAAGTATTTCAAGGGGCTTATATATATAATGTCAACAGCAACGAAGGATTTATGTTACGCGGCAAAATCACACACTTTGAAAAGTTCCCACAAGTTGAAAATGGAAATTGCTATATTGACAGGATAGTATATGCAAACGATTGCTTATATACTTTTTCAGGTGAAAAGATAAAGGCGACAAAATATATTGACATGAAGGATATTTTCGAATTACCCCTTAAGTGAGTGTTAACTGGCTGGCAGAGGTCCGAATAATGCAGCTTACTAATATTTGACTGAGCGTTTCATACTCAACAAATTATTTTAAGTACTCCAAGGTGTATACTGCATCCTTTATACCAGATATATAATTGTGCCTAGCTTTGATAATTACTACAATGGAAAAGATGCTGTTCTGGAAAGTATTTTATCATAATAAAGTGTACAATTTTAAGTGTTTTTACTCAATTTCAGTAGATCATCTGCAATATTGTCAATTACTAAAAATGAAGCAGTTATTTGTTGCATAGCTGATGCTTGGCTTGAAGTTGCTAATGCAATTGATTTGATTTCGTTTAGAGACTGTGAAATTATATCTATTTACTTAAATTAAAATCACAAATCAAAAAAGTTATGATATACTGTTTATTGTTACAGTAATTTTGGAAATTTAATAAATAGTAGAAGAAGGAGTAACAAAATGCCTAGAAATAAACTTATGATTTCGCTTGTAGTTGCAAGTGCTTTGTTTGTGCATGTTCTACCCGCAAATGTTTTTGCAGGTACAAATTTGGAAACGAAAGGTATAGTACCTAAAGTGACGCCCGATAATTCAGAGAAAATCAAAAATGAGGTTATCGAACTAACTGAACAAGATTCAGTTTATTCGCCTGAAGGAAGTGCAGATTCATTGCCTATTGGTGATGTTGATGGAAATGGTACAATAAACAGTCTTGATTTTGCGTATATGAGGATGTATTTACTAGGAACGATAAAAGATTTCAAACCCGACGATGACCTTTGGGTATCCGATGTTAATGGTGATGACACCTTCAACAGCATTGACTTTGCTTTTATGAGGCAATTCCTGCTCGGTAGTATTAATGAATTTCCAAAGCAAAGATTACCAAAGCAAAAAATTCTTTATGTTGAGGAAAATGGAGACACTATTGATACTGCAATTGATATAGAGTTAAGTGATAAAATGAATGGTAAAGTTGATCATGTTGGAGATTATGATTACTTTGCATTTACACCTTCAAAAATGGCTGTTTATATAATAAATACACAGATTTTAGAAGGTAGTGTAAATGAAATCCTATTATATGAATTCCAAGGTGAAAGCAAATCATATAGCAGAATTATCGACAGCAAAAATAGCTATCCTATAAAAATGGGAATGGATCCAGACCAAACCTATTATTTAGCTATTGGGCACAATGATAATCTAGCTTCATACATTTTTAATATAACGCAATTGCAGGATGACCATGGAAATGATTTTGAAACAGCAACAAGTTTAAATTGTGGGCCTTCAGAAGGTAATTTAGAAAGTATAGATGATGTTGACTTTTTTAGCTTTATGGCTCCGAATTCAGGTGATTATACGATTACGACTCAATCTTTTATGTGGGATATGAATTATTGCGTATATGATTCTTATGGAAACGAACTATTTACTGATATTCCAGGTATAGACGAAATTGACTCAAGCCGAAAACGTACCTTTCAAATTTCCTTTGAAGGGAATAAAACTTATTACATAAAAGTAAAGACTAAGTCTTTGGGAGCTTTTATGGATTATTCTATAAGTATTTCTCCTAAATAAAATTATATGCTCGCAAAAGCAATATATTCAAACATGCTTTATGAATTCTATAACTTTGTCGTGTAATAAAAGCAGTAATATTAAAGCAAGAAAAATTTTAAATCCTCAATACTAAACACGGCATCGTTTGAAGTGTATGGCCATTCATCTGAATAATGCCTCTAGTAAATATTTTTCGGATGAATAGCCATATATATCCTGTCAGTTTCAAAAAATTGCATCAAATTTAGAAAGTTTTGAAAAATAATTAATAATTTTATTTAGTCAATTTAGGGCAACCTTTACCGTTATCCAAAATATATAAATCAATCTTTTCGTCAAACCTTAATATAATCATCACATTTTGAGCTTCTCCATGCTTGAGGGCATTTTTTACGAAAAGCCTTTTTAGATAAATCACTATTTACAATTGCAGCCTCCGCTTCGGTATGTTAACATTTCAAATGAGGCTTTAATCTTGTAACGACAATGAAATCTATCTGATAGAAAAGTTGGATAAAATGTAAAAGTTGTAGTTAACAATTTTAAGTGTTTTTGCTCAATTTCAACAGATCTTCTGCAATATTGTCTATTATTGAAAGTTAAAACCATGCTCAAAATCCCCAATACCAAAGCTGTCACAGTTAATTTCTTGTCAAAATAAAGGCAGCTTAAGGCTATGGGTAATAAGAACATCATATAAATACCGATCTGATAATTTACGTTGAGAACAGCAACAACAACTGTACTCATTAAAATAGTAAAGTACTTAAGATAAGTGCTGTTTAGACCTATTTTCCTGAATATGAACGGGGAGAAAGCACCAAAAGCTCCGATAGCGCAAAAAACATACAACTTCGGCATATCAAAAGCAAAGACTTTTAGTAATCCAAGAATAATCAAAGCTGGAAAAGCTAAAATAGATATAAGCAAGATTCTGGTTGTAATAATATTGGCCCTTTTTTCATAGCTTAATATAAAAGATTTTTGTTTCATTTTAGGTTTCCTCCCGTTGGAATTTTAGTGTAATAAAGTTTACATATAATTACTGTTTTATATATCAGAAACTTCTATTTTTTTCTATAGATGTATAATTTGAAATTTTATATCTTTTTTTAACTTAAATTAAAACTCAGAAATCAAGCATGACTAAAGTCATAGCATGCATAGTAAAATATGACTTTAGTCACTGGTTGAATTTCAATATGTCTGGTAAAATTAATTAACAATTTAACTAAACTATGGAATTTATTAATATTTTGGAGGTATATGATGAAAAAGATTACTGCTTTGTTTCTTGCTTTTTGTGTTGCTGAAGGAATTGTACTATTTCATGGACCTTACAATGCTACACATGCATCTGTGGTGAAGGAGCCCTTTCAATATGATACTATGGTAGACTCTAGATGTGAGGAAGATATTGATCTTGAAATAGTTTTTAAAGACACAAACCTCGAAGCAGATATACGCAATGCAATCGACAAACCAACAGGAACTATAATAAAAAGTGATTTATGTAACATTAAACGCTTGGATTTAAATAATGGCAAAATAATAGATATAACGCCACTTAGCAACCTGACTAATTTGACCGAGCTGGATTTATCTTACAATCAAATAAGTGATTTGACGCCGCTTAGGAATCTTACTAATCTAGCTTGTTTATATTCTGAGTGTAATCAAATAAGTGACTTAACGCCACTTAGAAATCTTACTAATTTAAATGAGTTGAATTTATCAGACAATAAAATTAGTGATATATCATCACTTAGTAACCTATCCAATTTAACGACGCTAAATTTATATCAAAATCAAATAAAGGATATATCACCACTTAGTAACCTATCCAATTTGACTGAGCTAAATTTAAGGTTCAATCAAATAAGGGATTTAGCACCACTAAGCGATCTGATTAATTTAACTGAACTAGATTTATTTAATAATCAAATAAGTGACCTGACACCACTTAATAACCTTGCTAATTTGACTAAGCTAAATTTAGTTAATAATCCACTAACAGATATAACACCCCTAAGTAATCTGAAAAACTTAAATGATCTAAATTCATCTCAATCTTGTACTAAGATAAATGATTTAACACCCCTATGCGCTCTTACCAATTTGGTTTCATTAAGTCTAGGTAATAATGAGATAAGCGATTTGACACTACTTGGTAGCCTTACTAACTTGACTAATTTAGGCATATTTAATAATAAAATAAGCGATCTAACACCGCTTAGTAAGCTTACAAATTTGACGAGCCTAGATTCAGCTTATAACCAAATAAGTAACCTAACACCAATTAGTAACCTTTATAATTTAACTTATCTAAATTTGGATTGTAACGAAATAAGTGACATATCACCACTTGGCAAGCTCACTAAGCTAGATCAATTATATCTAGACAACAATCCGATATACAATTCATCAACTCCAAATGCTGTTCATAATTCAAATCTAGACTTTACAGTAGATGGAATAATTTTTGAAATATGGGTCATTGAAGTTGTTTTTGGTGATGTAAATGATGATGGAAAAATAAATACAATTGATTTAGCTTTTATGAGAAAGTATTTGATTGGTCAAATCTCTGAATTTCCTGGTGGAGAAAAGGGTTTAGCTGCAGCAGATGTTGATAAAAACGGCATTTTTAACTCTATCGACTTTGGACATATGATGAATTACTTACTTGGTAAAGGAACAATACCGCCGGTATAATGCGGGTGCTCTGCAACTGCCCAGAATATGAATAGCGATAATTACAGAGCTCAGAAACGATAATGTAAAAAAAGCTTGTTTTATTCTTATAAAATAGGCTTTTTTTAACATTATAAATCATTGATAGGGGTTCATGCTCTATCCAGTTCAATTCATTATCTTTCAAAAAATAATTTCCCCAATCAAAATCATTTTGATCTAAATTTCCAAATAAGACACTTTTTTGAATAGATAAATACATAAGATAAATATTTTGTTTCTTTACTCCTTCACTATAATACCACTTCCTTCTTTCATTTATTATAAAGCATTGATTTATATTTTCTGTCATATTATGAATATTTTTTTAGCCTTTTTTCATGGAGGAAATGTAATTATATTAGCTTCTGATTCCGAGATGAAAAGAAAAATGTAAAATCTCATGATAACAGTCTACATTTAGTGGTATATATAATAATACTATATAAAATATGGAAAATAATTTTCGGAATCCAGGAGAAATATTAGCGTTTCTCAAAGAGTCCTTTAAGGATGTACTTCAAGAAATGCACTTTCTTATACATTAAAAAATAACTTGCGCTTTTAGGAACACTCATGCTAAGCATATGTGTTGCAGTATTATTATAGCGGAAGTTATTTTTTCCTCATGACTAAAATTGCTTTAAACTATAGATATTTCTTAAAACTTTTATAATACCTTTGATAAAAATTCTTTCGTTCTTGCATTTTGAGGATTTGAAAAGATTTCTTCCGGTGTATTTTCCTCAAGTACCTTTCCCTCATCCATAAACAATACTCTAGTAGCAATCTCTCTCGCAAAGCCCATCTCATGAGTTACTATAACTAAGGTCATTCCTTCATTTGCAAGCTGCTTGATTAGATCAAGAACCTCTCCCACCATCTCCGGGTCAAGTGCTGAAGTAGGCTCATCAAAGAGAATAACTTTAGGATTCATTGCAAGTGCACGTACTATCGCTATTCTTTGTTTCTGCCCACCTGAAAGGGTTGAAGGATAGACATCAGCTTTATCTTCAAGTCCGATTCTTTTTAAAAGGCGAATAGCATTTTCTTTTGCGTCTGCTTTTATCTTTTCACGAGTAGTGTCAATTTCATATAAGGCTTTCTTGTTCTTGGCGAATAAATTTCTAAGCCTTATAGAGAAATTCCTGCACTTCTTCATCCTAAGGTCATGAGTTTCTATATGCACAGGTGCAAGCATTATATTTTCTATAACTGTCTTGTTATTGAACAGGTTAAATTGCTGAAAAACCATTCCCATATGGCGGCGATGAATGTTAATATCAACTTTCATATCCGCAATATCTACACCTTCAAATACAATAGCTCCGCTTGTAGGGTCTTCCATACAGTTAAGGCAGCGTAGAAAGGTGCTTTTGCCGCTTCCGGAGGGACCAATAACGGCAACCCTTTCGCCTTCATTAATGGTAACAGTAATACCTTTTAATACTTCAAGGCCTCCGTAGCTTTTCTTTAGATTAATTACGTCTATCACTCTTTCTTAGCCTCCTTTCCATTACTTTTATAAGCGATGCTATTAACATAACTAAAACAATATAAATTATGGCCATAACAAGGTATGGAACCATAAATTCGTAACTGTTTGTGCCAATATAATTAAATGCAACATAAAGGTCGGCAGTACCTACAAAGCTTACAACGGATGTTTCCTTAATCAAGGCGATGAATTCATTTCCTAATGTAGGAAGTATATTTTTAACAGCCTGCGGGACAACAATTTTTAACATTGCAACTCTGTAGCTTAGTCCTAGAGCACGCCCTGCTTCCATTTGTCCATGGTCTACAGACATAATACCGCCTCTCATTATTTCCGAAGCATAAGCACCACTGTTCAGACCAAATACCAAAATACATACGTTAATTGCGGGCAGATTTATGCCAATCAAAGGCAGAACTACATAATATGCTACCAGCAGCTGCACAACAACCGGCGTGCCTCTAAACAATCCAACGTAGAAGTCACATAAGACACCAAGTACTTTTGGTAATGTTTTATATTTGGGTACTACTTTTACAATGGCTATCAAGGTACCAATTATAATCCCTATCGCAAGTCCAAAAACAGCAATTAATAGCGTGTTTTTAAGCCCCGCAAGGACTTTTGTGTAGCCACCGTTTTCGTAGAATATTTCCAAAAATTTCATTAACTTCTTATCAAAATTCCCCATATTAATCCCTTATATAATACAATGCCCTGTAGATTCATCAGAGCATTGTAAAATTTATATTAATTAAGTTCGTTAATTGCTTTTGTAATACTCTTAGCAGGAGCCTCATCAATAATAACATAACTGATATTGCCGTTAAGCATATCCTGAACAGCAAGAGAGCCTGATTTATAACCTACGCATTTAGCCTTATAACCTGTAAAGCCCCAATCTTCATCGCCTTCAACATAAAATTGTCCGGTTGTGCCTGTCTGAACACCTATCTTCGTATCACTCTTCAGACCTGACAAAATAGCTTCTATATCAGCGGCTGCTTTACAATTATCAAACGTAGTATCTGTATCCTTAACGATAAGTCTTTGTGAAGCATCATAGTATTTGTTTGAGAATGCAACATACTCTTTTCTGTCTTCTTTTATTGTAAGGCCCGCCATTGCAATGTCAGCTTTACCTTGACCTACAGATAGGCAAACAGCATCAAAATCCATATTGCTGATTACAAGCTCTTTTCCAAGATGCTTAGCAAGAAGTGCCGCAATTTCCATGTCAATTCCGTAATACTTATCTCCCTTTGTGTATTCAAAAGGTTCAAATGCAGCATTTGTAGCAATAACAAGCTGGTCTTTGGAATTATCAAGTGCAGCCGATGTAACAGCTTCAGGTGTACCGTCACCGAAGTATTTGCTGCAGATTTTATCAAAGGTCCCATCTGAATTTATCTGAGCAATGAATTCATTTACCTGTGAAAGAAGTTCCGGTTGACTCTTGTCTATACCGAAAGCGTATTCCTCTTTTGTTAATGGGATGTCTAAAACTTTTACTTTTGAACTTTTATTGTTTGAACTGCAGCTAGAAAGTGTCAAGCTTATAAGTGTCAGAATTGAAATAACCAATACAATAGTCTTTTTCATGATAACTTTCTCCTTATTAACTTTAGACTTATACATCCTATGTTTTTATTTTCATAAATATAAATTACCGTATTCAAATACATTTGTCAACATAAAGCCAGTCATATTTTTAAGGCTAGAAAGAGCAAACCGGATTACAACTTTATGCGATTATAGACCACGGTTTCAAGTTTACATAATTCATAATCCTTCATTTTATTTTGTATATATTCCATCTGATTTATCCAAAGCATAAATTTTTATATAGAATATACCCACATATGGCATATCTAAAACTAATCAAAATAATTTTTTACTAATACTTTACTGCCCCAAGCAAAAGTGAATAACAACTAAAATTCTTTAATAAACTCCATTACTTTTTCAGTCGTTAAGGGTTTACTTATCAGATACCCTTGTATCTTTTGACAACCATGCTTCTTGAGATAGTCCATCTGGTACTGATGTTCAACTCCTTCAGCAATAATGGACAATTTCATTTTTCGACCAATCTTTACAATCATACCGGTTATGTTATCACAGCTATCTTCAGAAGTTATATAGTCAATGAAGGTTTTGTCAATCTTTAGGGTATCAATTGGAAGCTGTTTTAAGTAGCTTAACGATGAATATCCACGTCCGAAATCATCTAGTGCAACCCTTACTCCAAGTTTTTTCAAGTTATAAAGTTTGTTATGGATAATCTGATAGGATTCCATTAAAATTGACTCTGTAATCTCCAGTTCAAGATATTTAGGCTCTAATTCAGTTAATTCAAGTACTTCCATTACAGTATCTACAAAATTCTCCTGCATCAATTGTAAAATTGAAACATTTACGGAAATGGTCAAGTTTGAGTATCCTTTTTCATGGAGTAGCTTTATATATTTACATGCAGTCTTAAGAACCCATTCACCTATAGCTATTATAAGATGTGTTTCTTCTGCAATTCCAATAAACCTATCGGGAGAAACAAAACCCAATTCAGGGTTATTCCAGCGAATTAGTGCTTCAAAGCCTGATACACCCTGCTTTTCCAAATCGAGCTGCGGTTGATAATACAATAAAAATTCGTTATTTCTAAGGGCATTGCGCAAATTCTTTTCTATCAACATTCTTTCTCTTATTATTTCCTTCATATCATCACTATAGAATATATATCTATTCTTGCCCGATGCCTTCGCTCTATACATAGCTATATCAGCATTTCTCATTAATTCGTCAGCACTTTCTCCGTCCTTAGGATATATTGATATTCCAATGCTGACCGTTGTATGAAGCATACTACTATCTATTTCAAATGAAGCTTTAATGCTTTCAATTATTTTGTTTGCATATTGTTCTACTATCTCTGTGTTTTCAAAACCACTACAACAAACAATAAACTCATCCCCTCCAAGTCTATAAACTCTTTCATTTCCAAATAACGCCTTAAGTCTCTCTCCTATTTGTATAATTAATTTATCACCAACAGAGTGCCCCATAGTATCATTGATCAATTTAAAGTTGTCAGCGTCAATAAAAAGAAATGCCTCGCTTACATTTGTTTCTTCTTCCAAATGCTTGACAAAATTCTCATATAGAGATAGTCTGTTTGGTAAATTTGTTAAAGAGTCATAATAAGCATTCTTATGCAATTTTTCCTGATACTCCAACAATTCAACATATTGTTTTCTTATTTTGTTCTGAGTTAAGTTAAGCTCTTTATAAGTGGCTTCTAGTTCACGATAACTATCTTGAAGTTTTATTTCGTTTATTTTCCGCTCATCAATATCGGTAATTGATCCAGCAACTCTAATTGCCCTACCAGCAGTATCAAATAATGCCTTTCCTCTACAAAAGCACCATTTATAATTTCCATTTTCGCATTTTACCCTATATTCACAGCTGTATAATGGTGTTTTACCTTCTAGATGTTCAAGAAACAATTGCTTTGACTTTATTAGATCGTCAGGATGTATAAACTCCTCCAATCTTTCTGCTATGTTCCCAACCTCAATTTCTGCCTTTTTATACCCAAATAGGTCATAGCATCTGTCTGAAACAAAATACTTACTATTAATCAAGTCAATGTCCCATATCATATCGTTTGAACCTTCTGAAGCAAGCCTAAACAGTTTCTCACTTTTTCTCAATTGCTCTTCACTTCTTTTTATTTCGCTAATATCTTGAAAAACCGTAATAAAAAAATCTTTTATGGGGCTATAAGCATTAACAAGAACCCATTTATCAAATACTTTTGTATAACTTTCAAAAGAAACAGGTTCTCCGGTAATTGCTACTTTACCGTATATGCCAATCCAATCTATAGTTTCTGCTTCACTCTCGGGCACTAATTCCCTATAGGTTTTACCAATAACATCTGCTCTCTTAAGGCCTGTAAAGGATTCAAAGGATTTGTTTACTTCAATATACTCATAATCAAACGGTTCACCCTTTTCATTTATTTTAATCCTGTGAAGAGCAAACGCATTTATCATTTTATCAATTATAATTGTATTAAATTCTTGTGAAACAAGTAACTCACTATGGACTTTTTTAAATTGCTGATAACTTTTTTCCATTTTGGTCTCTGCATTTATTACCTTTCTCAAATTGCTATAAATTAAAAAAAAGATCAGCCCCCCTGTTACAAATACATAAATCCATCCTTTTATCATACTTATAAAGGTAATCATCTCTTTATTGTTAACAATCATGTACAATAATCTGTCAGATATAATTATCCATAATACTCCACACAACACATATATAAAAGTTATCTTTAATGCAATACTTTTAGATTTATGTTTGTCCAAAAAATTTAATAAACTATTTGATTTAAGAAAGATTGATTGCTTCTCATGGACCTTACTGCTTTTATCCTTCATATGTACCCCCGCAATCGTTAATGATATGAAATACTACGAATAAATAGTTGGGACTCTTTTTAAATAAGCTTTTAATACACTTGAACAGACTAAAATAAGTATTGTTTTTATTGAATTACACAAAACTAATATATAATTAAACCAAGCAAATCATAGACTAGAAGAACTAACCCTTTTAATACTAAATGATAAAAACAAAAAAACAAACTAAAAGATACCATACTCTTACATCATATTACATAATTAAACTAAATTCAACGTTTTTTTATTTTTTTAAGTATATTTATCGGATTTTATGTAGCTAAAGCATAATTTTTTGTAAACTTTATTCTCCACATACAAGTAATCTTTTTGCAGATACCTTAATTGCAATCGCCCCTAACGGTGCTGTAACCATTATAGCTAGAACAGCTATTGCAAAATAACCTCATTATAGTAGCTTTCTTAGAGTTTTTATATTTGCATATGATTGATACATTTGCCAGAATACGTTCTTAGTGATTGTATTGTTATATAATCTTATGATAATGCCCTGCATTTCGTGGTATATATAATATTACTATATATTAAAAGGAGAATCCTATTAATGAATGTTAGGTTTTTTAAAGAGGCCGAAGTTAAGAAAGAAAAAACCATCCTCTATATTGCAGAAGATATGAATATAAAAATAAAATCACCCTGTAACGGAAAATGCAAATGCGGAAAATGCATAGTTAAAGTCTTGAGCGGAAATGTTTCCGAAACAACTAAATCCGAAGAACTGTGGTCGATTGCCATTTCAAAGAAAGTTCAGAAAGAAGTTTCTATATCAACCAACTGGATAATCTCTATTAATAATCATAAAGATTTTGTTTATATTAGTAATAATAGGGAACACTAAATAAATAGTAGTCGTAATATAGAATTCCGGAAAATCCCCCGAATTAGAAGATTCACTTAAAAATATTTGGATCATCCTAGCTTACTATAATTATGTTTTGGAGTATCTATCCAATAGTAATACAAAACTTACTACAGTAGGAGGTAACTAAATGAAATTTAGTGATATAAAACCTGAGGATGAATTAATCATTTTTGATAAACCAAGTAGAAAAATTCGCGAGCGGCAAGGCAAATGTTTCTCAATAAATGATACCTTCCTGACGATTCAATTCCTCTACTACAAAGACAGTATCTTATTATCCGATTTAAGACATGGAAGAGCTACAATTTTCAAAGATAAAGAAGCTGTGGAATTTGCATCACTTATCTAGATATATATATATGCTTGGTTAGCAACAAAAATGAAGACTCATAAGATATGATCTTATAAGCCTTCATTTTTTATGGTTGCGGGGAGCGGATTTGAACCACTGACCTTCGGGTTATGAGCCCGACGAGCTACCAGCTGCTCCACCCCGCGATATCTATTGTGCTACTGTAGCGTAACACACTTTTTGATAAAAGTAAACAAAAATTTAGACCACTATACCATCCTTTAATTGTAAGTTCTTTATTTTTGCTCGTTTTGAAAATCATGAATCTCTGAGATCAATAAAAAACATATGGGATTTTAGCTATGCTTTTCAAACCTTCGAGATTAGTGGCATCCTTCCTTCATAACTCATATTCAGCACAACCTACTAATCCATAAAATGGAATGCATAAGTAGGGTGCTCTGTATTTCCATGATATTCCACAATAATAGTTTTACGCTGTATAAGTTTTTAATATAATTCTATGCCTTACACATATTTATAAATTATTACAGTTGTAAGATACAAAAATCTTACAACTGCACTTCAAATGCAGAAATTTCCAAGCTTACATATATATTTTCAGGCACCTCACACAACTTCAATATCCTGTTTTGATTTTCAGTCAATCCCTCAGGTATAACACGCTGATAGCTATTCTCCATAGGAACTGCTAGAATCTTAGTATATTCAAATACGTCAAGGATTGCTGTCCCAGTTGGTGTAAGCGTAGTTCTCCTTCAAGACTTTTTCTGACTCTACGCTCAATAACATTTAATATCAAGACTGCAATAATCATACAAACATTCCAGCCTCATCTTTCTTTTTCTTCACCAACGTTTGATTTCTTTCAAGCTGGACATTCACCTTGTACAAGGTTTCAACATCTTTCGTCTCACTTTTTTTAGGTCTTCCTTGTTAAACGTTTCTTTTCTTGCTCTTCCTGGAATATCGTGTAACTTACTCAATTTTTATATTTCCTGATTTCTTCAGCAAATCAGCTACAAAATTGTCCATTTCTTCACATACTTTTCGCTCTATAGATGCAAAAGAGCTGTTGCACTAATTTCTTAGTTAAACAGCTCCCTATGAAACATTATTTATTTGTAACTATATCAGTGTCTGTATTTTACTCTTCTTATCTTGCCCGTCTTTTTAGGTACTATAATGTATTTTCAAATTCAACTGTCCTCTATTCTTTATTTGTTTGATTTATTAACTCTTATAAATCATCAATAGGAGGTTCATGCTCTATCCAGTTTAATTCATTATCTTTCAAAAAATAATTGCCCCAGTCAAAATCATTTTGATCTAAGTTGGCAAATGAGAACAATTCATCACAAAATGAATTTATTTTTTCAACACTGTGATTTGCATATAAGTCATTAATTCTATCAATAATATTGTCAGGTTTATTTTGAGCTTTTTCCAACACACTAAACATCCATTTATGGTATGGATAAAGCAATTCGTTAATTTTCAAAATAAGTCTAGTACCAAATAAAACGCTTTTTTGGATTCATCATAACTTCCTAAACGGAGCATCTGAAAGCACAGCTCCTCGGTTATAGTATCGTATTATATCAAGATAAACATAAGGTTTTTTTGTTTCGGTTATAAACCGCTCAAATAATTCATTTGTACTAAAGTAAATACAACCGGAAGATTCCACTGCTTGTGTGCCCTCAATCAGAAAAACAGCTCTAATTTATTTTTCAAAAAAACTTTGCAGAATTGCCGCGGTTTCTGCACGGGTCGCATTTCCTTTCGAATCAATGCTGTTATCTTCCTTGCCGAAAATCAAGCCATAGCCAACAGCCCATTCCATATTACTTCTTGCCCAGCCGGAAATTTGTGCAGCGTCTTCAAATATTGCTAGGTCAACCCTTTCATTGGTTGTTATACCTTTAAAGTCTGCATAAACTTTCATTATTGTTGCAATTTCCTCTCTAGAAATCAACTTATCCGGTGCAAATTCCCTATTGGAATAGCCCTTAACAATACCGTTTGCCTCCGCCCATGCGACAGCTTTTGCATAATAAGCATCTGCAGAGACATCCTCAAATTTACTAATTTCGTTAAATTCCGGTTTACTCTCTGCGCGATACAGAACTGTTACCAGCATACTTCTTGTAATTGCCTCATCTGGTGCAAATTCCGTTTCCGACTTGCCGTAGAACAGCTCATTTTCAACTGCATATTTTACCGCATTGTAAAACCAGTTGTTTTGTGCCACATCCTTAAATGGATTTCTCCATTCTTTCACGATAGGTGTCTGGGTCTGTTCAACATAAGCTTCTTCTTCATTGCCATTGCCTGAAAATGCGGGTATCTGCTCAGATTCAACTGCTTTTTTATTCCATTTCGCATAAAGTGTTATGTTTTTCTTTACCTTTGTATCAAAATCATATTCCAACTTGAATTTTTTATCCGTAAACCAGCCCTCAAAGATATAACCTTCCTTTGTGGGGTCTATCGGCATATATACCTTATTATTCTTTGTAACCTTGATATTCGAAATCTTGCTTCCTCCAACTGAATCAAAGCTTACAGTATACGTTATATCTGCGGAAGAATTTCCACCATTTTCCCTTGTATTATCTTTAGGCTTAATGACCTGAGCCTTGTTGATATAAAACGTAAATTCACCAACCCCTGCGTATTTAGTGTCAGTAATCTCGTATAGGCAACTGTAAACACCTGCCTTTTTTGCTGTGGTTACACTTGGATCGTTGGTAAGCGTATAGGTTACACGCACATTATCCGATGTAGGAACAAAACCGCTATCGCTTGATATAAAGTATACGCTCTGTTGTGCATTATTGAATATGCACACAGTATTGATTGGCATAAGCGTAATATTCTTTTTAATTACATTCATTAAAAATCCAGCACTCTGCTGATGATAATTAGGATCAGTAAGTGTCGCTGTTATGTTAACTGTTCCTGAAAGGAGAGTCCTTACCCTTCCGTTTTCATCAACTGAAGCGATGCTTTCATCACTGCTAAACCAGCTCACCTTTGGCGTTACACTGCCACAGTATGCATGCAAAACAAATTCTTCACCTACAAAAACCTCTCTATTTGAACCTATAATAAACAGCGTATCTTCGTCCATCGGACTTACTGTGAGTGTTCCTTTTGCAGTGCAATCGAATGTATAATTATCGGCTCTTCCAAAGCTTGCCGTAATATCATACATACCAACCGGACTGTTAGCCTTTGCACTGCATTTTGGTTTAGGTGCTTCTAAAAATACTCTTTCATCATCGTCATACTCAAATCCACTGTATGTAAGTTCAAATTCAGGATTTTCCTCACCGTATTGACGGCTTGCTGGTTGGATTGTTACTGTAATTACTGCTTTTTCAATTACAAACTCCTTTATTACCGTTAGCGTTTCATAATTTTCTCCTGAAATTTCGGCAATCGCCGTATAGCTTCCTGCATTTTTCGGCATACTGCTCTGGGGAGTATAAATGCCTGTACCGACGTATGTGATTATTGCCTGAGTACCTTCGAGATTCCCTATTAGAATTGCCGGAGAAATGGGCTGTCCGTAAACACCATTATTTATTTCAATCGTGGGGCTTGTATCAATTTCTGCCTTTGAAATTGTCAGTATGCCTTCTGCCCTGCCTTCATAATTTTTCGTTGCAACAACCGTCACATAATACGTACCGGCATAGACAGGCTCGGTTATATCTTTACCTGTTGCATCGGTATAAGCAACCTCGTACGTAACTGAGTCCATAGCTTTGATACTAACATTCTTAACAGCTCCATCATAGATGTGCACAAGATCATACAGCTTAAAGGTTACCGCTTTTTTGTCCGAAACAAAAGTAATGCTTGTCGACTGTTCATTATAATTTGGCGACGCTGCCTTTGTTGCCGTAATTGTAACCTCTGTGCCACTTCTGAGAATTTTAACCTCGCCCGTATCTGCATGAATCTCAGCTATAGACGGGTCAGAAGAACTCCAATTCACCACTCCGTCTCCTTGTCCGCCAACGGTTTTCAACATAAATGTTCCACCGTACTCAACAGTTCTTGGTAGCCCTGTAATAATCAATTCTTTCTGATTCGACGGAGATATAACAAGTTCAATATCTGTCGGTGCACCTGTGTAATTTTCATTCATTTCAATGGTAACCGGATAGCTTCCTGCTTGTGTCGGTGCAAGCTCTTCATTGTCGTATTTAACTATGAAATCAGTAAACAAATTCCCAGCACAGTTTGCATTGATTTCAACGGGATGAGGCTCTCCGTCATACACAAAGGAAGTTACACTGATTGAGAATTTAACCTCCGCAGGCCAGATTGATGCTGACAATGTTCCTGTGATTATATCAGGTTGAAGCGTATAGTTTGTGCTATTCGAACCTCCTATTCCCGTCACGGTATAGTTTACAGTTTTATTTTGATCCGCATTTTCATCCTCAAAGCTGCCCGTAACCTCAAGCGTCACATGGTCGCCCGGATACTTTGTTTCTTCCTTTATCGTTGCTGTAACATTTGCATTTGAAGTCTGATCATATTCCTTATCAATAGCCGTCACTTCAATATCTTCAACTGTAATTACTTTTGGCTTCACCATAATGTTTCCGCTTACGTAGGAAATATTATATTGATCAGATGCAAGACCTGAGATATTCAAATTGTATCTGCCTACGCTGCCGCCACTTGTGTAATTAGTGGTATAAGTTGGCTCTGCATCTGAAATATCTTCTAAGTTTATTCCTGCAACCGAAATTTCAGGCTCGCTTTCTGCTGCCTGTCTCAGTATTTCTTCCGTTGTCATACCATATTCAACCTCTATATCACCAGATGTAATCGTTATAGGCTTTTTGATTACAGTAAGCACATATGAGGTTGATACGTCCTGCTTATTTGCAACAGAGGATACCGCGTTAATGGTTGTTGTTCCTGCTCCTTGAATGGTTACTTTTCCGTTTTTATCAACATTAGCAACTTCTTCATTTGTACTTGAGAAGGAAACCAAAGTCCCTGCATTATAATTGATCAACGGATTTATCACCTCATCATCCACTGCGAACACGGTCATTGATGTTGATTTAAAGTATATTTGCTGCTGTTCACCCGAAATGGTAATTGCATAGATTGTCTTTGAGGTACTCATTGTCATTTCATCAATTTGATGCTCCGCAGTGATAACAAATGTACCCTCATTGAGCGGGGTAAAGGTATTCCCCTTCAATGTGTAAAGCTTTGATGCATCTGCACCATACAACAATTCAACATGGTAATTTACTTCATCTGCCGCTAGCAAAGTATCCGAAACCTCCGTGCCCGTAACCTTGATTCCATCGTCCATAACAGTAGTAGTTCTTATCTTTGGAACAAGCTCAATTGGCAAACCGACATCTACTTTGTCCTTTCCCTCGAGTACTAATGTATTTATTTCCTGCTGTAAATCCTTCGATTTTATGGCATACGCTTCGTAGTATTGCGGATTGGAAAAAGAATGCAACAATGCATTATCTCCCTTGTAGCGTGCAATTATGCTATAGCCACCCTCTTTGCCAGCTGTCCATGTAATGCTTGCTTTGTTTTTATTCACCTCGCTACTGTTCGGAGAAAGTTCTACGGTTTTCAACATGGAATTTTCATCTCCGTTACAAGTAATCTCAAATTCAACCGCGCCTGTCGGGACGACGTTGATGCCGTTGCTCAAGCTTTCTACTGTAGCTGTCAAGGTCAAAGGCGTTCCTAGCACATCTTTTTGCGTGTATTCGATGGAAGTCTGCTTCTCTGTCACCGATACATTCGACAAATCAGTTAAATCATAAAACGTGTTATTCTCATCTAGATACCCTACGACCCTTGCCGTAACTGCGACTGGATACGATGCACTGTCCTCCGTGTAATAATAGGATGTAACTGTGTTTGTTGTTGTACCATCTTCTTCAAATATTGTTTGTGTATTCTCATAAATGGTCTTTATACCCTCTGTATATTTCTTTTGATATGGTAATTCCGATCCTTCTACCGTAATGTTCCCATTCTCGTCTGTAAAGTCAATATTATCTGAAATTTCTGTGCGTGTACCATCCTCCATGACAAATTCTGATACAACAGATAACGGTAACATTCCCACCTTACCACTGAGCCTTACATTCTTTACATTATCTATCTTTGCTTTTTCTAGCTCTGTATACGCCTCCGAGTCCTTTAGAACCACATAACGTGACACAGCTCCTGTTTCAATATCATCTGCAAGAAGAATATAGGTCTGATCAGACTTCTGCACAACACTATAAGAGTTGTTATCTACATCAACTTTCATTTCTGTCTTTACATCTGTCGTTAACTCATTTGGAATCTGATAGGAACCACTCGCTGTGCCATAAGAACTGTCAATTGATAGAGAAGTACTCGAATCGCCCTTTCCCACATAGAGTGTAGCTGTGTTTGTGTATACATATACAACCTCTCCACCCACCATCTGTGCAACTTCGCAGCGATAACGGGTTTCGTTCTGTGAATCTTTTACTTCCCTAAGCTCTAATTTTTCTAAGTTTTCTCCGGGAATATTCACCCATTCCGATACATTGTTTGAAACTTCTATTCTCTGCCACTGATAGCTGACAACGCCTCCTCCATCAGCTGGAGTTGCCTTCGCATTCAAAAATGCAGTTGCACCGGCTATTGTGTGAATATCGTTAAGCTTATCAGTTTTAGGCACATTTGCTCCATCGGGATATTGTGTCCTGACTGTTAAAGGTAATGTGTAAGTACTTATATCAGTATCGTTTATACTACGCATAACAAAGCTATATGTAGAATTAGGTGAAAGATTTTCTACAGTATATTCCGTAGTGCCATTAGAAACAGTCGCAAGCTTATAGTAAGGCGAATGTGCATTATTTGTTACAAGAAAAATCTCATAAGCCTTACCTCTTGATGTTGGATGGTTCCAATTCAATGTAACAGTTGTATCAGTTGTGTCCTTTACCGTGAGGTTTTTAGGTGCATACGGCGGTGCCGTTACGTCTTTTGTTAGATAACCCAAAACAATACATTCCTCACCGTTTAAATTATCCTTCCACTGCCCAAATCTCCATTTAAAATCATATCCTAAGGATACCGATTCATTCGGTATTCCCGCAACTGTACCGGAACATACAGTTGATGAATAATCAGTCCACGCATGACTGCCAGTATAGTCCGCACTTGCAGCGAAACCAATCTTAACACCCGCACCATCAGTTACAAGTGATGTAGAAATACCTGCACCCCAGGTAATTGCCTTTGAAGAGGATTCACTAGTTTCAATGCTTTGCGTTACTGTACCTCCACCTTTTGATACATAAATGAAATTACCATTGTCAACGTTAGCATTATCTCCCACAATATCCTTACCTCCATCAAAGCAGTCCATTCCAATAGAGGAGTTCGGGTAGGTAAACGGATCTCCTACGGTCTCTGTAAGAACATTTCCCTTGATTTTATCAAAACCATTTACCTCTGCCATCTCATCATAAACATCTACTTCAACCATGGACATTCTTATTTGCTGAGGCATACACACAATATAGTCGGTGGTATATGCAGGAACTATTTGTCCATAACTGAATCCCTTTTCCAGCACTTTTTCAATCTCTTCTTTGTAATTTTTAAGCTCGTTTGCACCGTCGGGCTTTGCCTCAAGCTCTTTGCACTTTGCATTATATTCCAACTCAGTTGGAATTTTAAATTCCGGCACAAATAAATCATAAACATAACGTATATATGGAGTCATGGAAAGTACAACTCTGTCTTTTAGACTATCTGAGGAATATTCTGTCGAATAAACAACCTCAGATGCTTTTTCAAATTCACCACCCATGGACGCTTGAAGCTCAACCTCAAAATCTACACCTCCAAGACGTGTGATTCCTAAAAAGCTGACCTCATTCTTGTATCCCGTTATAACAGATCCACTTATACTAAATCCGTTGGTATTAGTAGATCCCGAACCGCTGCTTTTACCAAGCAAGGTCTCACCGTCCTCTATGTAATCAGGATTTAATTGCTCCAAATCCGAAAAAAATGGAGCTGCCTGAAGTACGGCAATTACATGAGGATCAGAGAAATATGCCGCTTTAGACTTAAATTTCATAATTGCACTGTCATTGTCATTATCTATTGCCGTCAGATCAATATTTCTACAATAAAAGGTTGCCTGGTCATTGTTATAGCAGGTGTAACTAGATGCAAGATTACCATTATTATCTATATAAATACTTACAAGATCATGCCGGTACTGTCCTTCATCATCACGTTTTCTTCCATGCTCGAAGATAAGCTGCTCTCCGCCATTTTCATTATTCATAAAATTGCCCGCTGCGACTGTTCCTATCCAGATATTGTCTGTTTCGTCATCTTTATCGCCGAAGTATACTTCATCGTCATCTCTCGGGAAAATACACCAGGTCTGGTGCAGGCACTTGTAACCGTAATTTTTTGCAGGATGGTTGCCCGGAACTGTTACTCCTCTATATGATGCATCTTTGGCACCTTCTTTGAATTCATAAACCATACCGCCAACAAAAATCAAATCTTTATTACCTGTGCCATAAGGACTAAAGCATTTTACTGCTATGGGCTGATGATTATTCGCATCCCACATACCATCAGCAACATTCGGATGCACAAGTATACTTTGCCCGACTCCACCAGCTCCTAAATAATATCTGCGCTTTGCTTCATCATACTCAACAACAGCAATATTGGCTTGCTGCTGATTAAGATCTGTACCGCCACTGTCAAGTGAATCTTCATTTATATCGTAGCCTGCCAAAACAAGCTCTACCTTACCATCCCCGTCCACATCCCCTAAAGCAGACGCACCGTATGCACTCACCTGTACTTTCCCACTTTTATCTTCAGTATTATAATCACTGTACTTCCAAGCGTGTTCAAACCCTGCTTTTACACTTAATTTTGTTTCCTTGCCTTCACAAGACAAGATTACCGTTTTCGGCTTCATCCACTTTGTATTGTTGCCTGCGCTTTTTCGGTATCCGGCGGTAACAATCAATTCATCTCTCAGGTCGTTTGTAAGGTCTCCACTTTCAAGCTGCACAATTGCCGCACCATTAAAGCCCGAGGTAGCACCGTTATCAGGTGTACCCCCGATTAAGTCCTTAACATCCCAATCCACCCAATTTTTCGAACTCGGTTTTCCCGAAGAGCTTTTAGTAAACTTATAAACATTAACAAATGGATACACCCCCTTAATATTATAGGGTCTGTATACTGCAACCTCGTCTTTTCCGTCACCGTCATAATCGCCACTTGTCACAGCTAAAGAACTAAGTAGCTCATACCCTGGCAGTTCCCCTTTGCTTGTCAGGCCAAGAGAAGTTCTGTCCAGTAAATTTCCTTTATCGTCTTCAATATCAAGATCAAAAGCCGCTCCCTCTTCATAATGAAAATTTACTGTTACCCTTGCAATATGGTTTTTCTTGCCATCCCCGTCCCAGTCAAACGCTGTACTGACTGATGCATCATAGGATTTGTTTCTAGAAGTACTGTAATTTTGATTGCCCCAAATCTGTCCACTTTTATTTTTGTCATAATCATATACCTTAGTATGTGTAGAACTTCCGTGGTTAACATTGTCGCGGAGCATTAGTTCATAACGCGGATACATGTTAAATGCACCGTTTCCGTATGGATTTTCACCTTCTGCACCAACTGATATGGGATCAGATGGAATTCTGAGCTTTTCTAAGGTCTCTGAACTTGTTCCTTCCATTTGCGCTGCCTGTACATTTGTCCGAAACAAAGGAACAGAGGGTGCTACCATTGCAATAGATAAAAATAATGCTAATATTTTCTTTAATTTCATATAATCAGCTCCCTTTCTTATGTGAATAACTACATACTCCTTATCAATTGTATTAAAACGCCATAAAAACTCCATACTTTTCACGCAAGACGCAAGTTTTTCACGCAAGACGCAAATAAATTCTTGAAATCTTTGTGAATTTCTAATATAGTAATATTGAATTATCGTATCTCGGAGTTGATAAAATGAACATAGCTATAGCTGATGATTTGCAATGCGACAGAGATGTATTAAGAAGATTTCTTGAACGATATTTTGCAGCTAAGTGCATTGATATAAGCATTTTTGAGTATGATAGCGGAGAAGCACTTTTAGCACACTTCCGAAAAGATTTTTATCAAATCATCTTTATGGACATTTACATGGCCAAGTTAAGCGGAATTGATGCAGCAAGAGAAATGTATGCGATCGACAAAGCATGTAAAATAATTTTTCTGACCACAAGCAACAGCTTTGCTTCTGAAAGCTATGAGGTAAAAGCTGCGTATTATATGATAAAGCCTCTCAACGTACAAAAATTTGAGGCTGTTTTGGATTCCTGCGCAAAAGATATGCTAGAGAACCAAAAAAAGCTAGCTATTTTTTCAAGTCATATTCCCCTTAAGATTTCTTTTGAGGATATTTTGTACGTAGACATAATAAGAGGCGTTGTTCAGATTCACCTTTCAGAAAAAATAATAAAAACCCAAGGTAGATTTTACCAAACAGTTTCTCCACTGCTTTGCGACAAGCGTTTTATCGAGTGTTATAAGGGAATTGCCGTTAATATGAATCATATTCTAAAACCTCTGGATAATGAGTTTTTGCTGGATAATGGAGAAAAAATCCCCATACGCAAGCGTGAGAAAAAAAACATTGTACACCGTTATATGGAATTTGAATTTCAAAATTTGTGAGGAAATCATCTATGAAAACATTTGTATCTATTGTAACAGTAATACTTATACTTTTTTCCTTTCCTGTTTGCTTTGCACAAAATTCTCAGGAATCGACTGACTTTATGGAAAATCAGTCATCAGAGCTTTGCGTTCCTACAACAGAAGTAGCAAAAGAATCGGCTACAGAATTACTTTCTCCTGAGCCATCTGGTTTACCTGAAGGGATAGAAATCACCAAACCGTCTGACGTATGGACAGAGACGCCAGAACCTTTATCAACAAGTAATCTGCTAGCGACACCAACGCTAGAGCCAAGTAACACACCTGATGAAATATCCACGCTCAAACCATCTGCAACACCGATGAAAACGCCAAAACCTGCTTCATCAGGCGAATCTCTCGCATCACTGACTCCAGAGTCAACCAACTTACCGGATGAAATAGAACCACTCAAAACATCCGCAACAACGATGGAAACACCTCAACCTACTCCAACAAGCGAGCCGTTGACATCGCCGACTCCAGAGACAACCAACTTACCGGATAAAATAGAAGCACCGGAACTGTCCGATGAATCGCAAGTAAAGACAGTATCTATCCTTGAAATTCTTAGTGTTGCGGATGAATTAACCTTTCTGCCTGTTGGAGAATCCATAAACGAAACAGTATTCCCCAAAACAACCTATATACAAACAGGACCGCGTGATTTTCTGGAATGTGAGATTCTATGGGAGGACGTTTCAATAATCGACACATCCATCCCAGGTAAAACCTCCTTACGGGGCAAGCTTTTGCCGCCGCAGGGATATTGCTTTGCCGAAGCTTCTGAGCCATACGTAGAGATCCCATTTTTATTTTTTATTCCAGGCGGAGAACCAATCGAGCCAGCATGTCCTATTGAAAACACAAGCGATACCATTCTTATCATTCCCCATTCAAATCCGGGAGACTTTATCAATTATGATAACAAAGTGCCGTTCGAAACAAGTCACGGTGATATTTTTTACTGCATGGTAGAATGGGATGATTTTGAAGCTGTGCACTCTGAGGGTTCGTTTTCGATTAGTGGGCGCTATCTGCTCCCTGAAGGAATTTATTTAAAAGAAGGTATTTCACCATATTATACTCAGGATTTCTATGTCATGAAAGACGACACTATTTATTTGGATTTTATAAAGCTCCAAAATGGAAGCATTATTTGTACATGGCTCAAGGAGGTTGAAAACTCTGACGATATTACCATCTATTATGCAATCGAAGGAGACAGTTGGCAGATAGATGAAACCGAGCAATACGGTTTTGCTTTTTGCAATGGGTTTATTATTCCCACAACCTCATTGGCTCCAGACACCGACTATTATTTCAAACTGGAATATCAGGGACAGTTCACAAAAACACTTCATATAAACATATCCGAGGATCAGATTAAGACAGATTTCGTAGAGGGAGATCGCGATGGCGGGGATAATTCAAAACAGGAAATTCCGACGCTTACCCAGTCCAGAGGTAGCAGTTCTTCCCGATCCAAGCACAGACCCAATAGTTCTTCCGATGGAAAAACTGTCATAACCAATCCACAGCCACAAAAACCTACAGTTACCGGTGAACAACTTGAATTGCCCAATGCGTCCGGTTCCAATTACCAACTTAATGTAATAGATGAGACAAATATTCTGCCTTCCACCTTGCCCGAAAATCATCCAAAGGAATATCTACTCCCTACAGATGAGCACGTATCCGCTACCCAAACAGTAATCACTGGTGAGCGTTTAGAGCAAATGACAGAAGTTCAGGGCGGTAGCCCAGCCTTTGAAAAAGGCGGCGTTGTTTTAGAACTTCCCGAAGGTTTCGCCAAAAAGAACAGCATTTCAAATAATGATAAGATAAGTATCAATATTAATAAAAAGGCCAATGAAATTGAGGTTCAACTAGAAATAAACGATAATCAGGTTACAGATATTACAGGAGCAAAAATTCGTATCCCTGAAAGTAATGCCCAATTGAAAAAAGACGGAAAAGAAATACCTCCAATAAATAAACGGGACTCTAGCACTGTTTTTCCTATTGACGAAGCAAGTATATACAATACGAGAGATTCGTCGGGTTCGGAAGATAAGCCACTTGCTAAGACGTTATGGCTAGGAATTGGAATTTCTGCTTTATGCCTTTTTATTTTAGTGATAAGGAAGGTGCGTCATTATAGAAAATAGTATCAAAAAGACATTTGTAGTTTTGATGAGTGCCCTCCTTAGTGCGAGCATGATTTTCATGCTTCTATATCGCTATGATAATAAGTTTACATATAATTCACCACAGCCAATATGTGGCGTCTGGGACCTTTCTAGAGAAGATTTTTCAAAAGACTCGCTATATTTTCCTATATACGACTGGGAGTTTTATCCTAATGCACTGCTTACACCTCTGGATTTCTCAGACGGCCGTCCGGACAGGTATATGGAGTATATTACAATCGGCGAACGCACATCCATGACTAAAGAATCCGCTTTTGCAAAAGGCACGTATCGCTTGAACCTTATTTTGCCGAAGACACTAAAGCTAAAGTCCTATATGCTCTATCTCCCCGAAATATTCAATTCCTACCGGTTATACATAAATGGAGAGCTTATGCTTAACATGGGGAATGTTGACACCGGCGATGCCAAAATTCAAAACCGTACCGTTGTCTTCAGCGCAGAAGAAAGTGCACAGATTATAATTACCGCAAACTGTACCTCGCATTTTTATAGCGGTATGGTTTATGCACCCACATTTGGGACACCTTATGCAGTCAATACAGCAAGGGGAGTTTTATTGCTGCTTGTTACGGCAGTTACCGTAATTTCTTTTATCTGTTTTTTGCTGTCTTTATGGCTGGGCCTTAGGATGAAGCAGTATTATGTCAATATTTTTGCGCTGCTGTGCGCAGCTATGACAGGATATACAAGCTATTCCATAATTCATACTTATATTCCTGTATCGGGAATGCTGACATATACCCTTGAGATAGTCTCATATTATGCTATGTTTTTGCTTGTTATTCTCCTAACTAACAGGTTTTGCGGGCTTCCGTTATTATGGAAAAGAACAAGTCTTGCAGTATCGTTGGTTGTCTGCACTCTTGCCCTAATTCTTTCTGCTTTTTCAAAATTTATGACAAGTGACTTACGTTTGGTATTTTCTTATGTATTTACAATGTATAAATGGAGTGTGGCAGCGAATCTGATCGCATCAGTAATATTTGCCATATACCGCAAAAAGCGCTTCTCTTACCCGCTTTTGTACAGTTCGGTATTCTTCGCCATGTCTTTGGTGTTCGACAGAATATATACGCTTTATGAGCCCATTTACAGTGGCTGGTTCAGTGAGGTTAGCGGTGCTGTGTTTATCGTGGTCCTAGGATACATTATCTGGACAGATATTATGGATGCTTACAGCTTTAGCATAACCTTTGCCGAGCAAAAGAAGCAAATGGAACGGCAACTGTATATGCAGAAGGAACATTATGACATATTGGGAAACAAAATTGCCCAAACAAGAAGGCTGCACCATGATATGCGCCAGCATTTCCGGGTTATTAAGGGCTTCCTGAATAAAGGTAAACTACTGGAATTGAACCATTATTTAAACGGTATTGAAAGCACCGACTATGACCTTTCTCCCGTGATTCTCTGTCAAAACGTATTAATTGACGCATTACTTCAATATTATGGAAACATCAGCTTGAAGCATGGAATTGATTTTGACGTACGGTTTTCTGTCCCGAAATCAATCCCCATTTCAGACAGTGACTTAAGTGTAATGCTTGGGAATCTTCTTGAAAATGCATTTGAAGCCTGTCGAACACAAACTGACAACAATATGAAGCTGTTTATTTCTGTTCATGGAAGCTGTAATGAAAAGAATTTGAAGTTCAGAATTACAAACACTATGGACAAAAAGCCTCGGCAAAACGGAGACGAATTTTATTCCTCCAAGCACGAGGGATTTGGCATAGGGCTGCGTTCTGTCCGTTCTGTTGTGGAAAAATATGAGGGCATGTTTGATATCATTTTTGAAAACAAGAAATTTTCAGTTTCCGTTATTATTCCTTTTGTGCTTTGATAATCTTATGATAATACCCTGCATTTTGTGGTATATATAACGATACTATAAATAATAAGGAGAATGCTATTAATGAATATTAAATTTATTAAGGAGACCGAAGTTAAGAAAGAAAAAACTATCCTCGATATCGCAGAAGATTTGAATATAAAAATAAAATCGCCCTGCAATGGAAAAGGTAAGTGTGGAAAATGTATAGTTAAAATCTTGAGCGGAAAAGTTTCCGAAACAACTAAATCCGAAGAAGATCTTTTAGGTAAAAAGAAGCTTGCCAAAGGATATAGACTTGCCTGTGAAACTACTGTTATAGGCGACACAGAAATAGAATTGATTAAATAAAAGTGAATAATAACTAAAATTCTTTAATAAACTCAATTGCTTTTTCAGAAGTTAAGGGTTTACTTATAAGATACCATTGTATCTTTTGACAGCTATGCTTTTTGAGATAGTCCAACTGGTGCTGATGTTCAACACCTTCAGCAATAACGGTCAATTTCATTTTTCGACCAATTTTTACAATCATACCGGTTATGTTATCACAACTATCTTCAGAAGTTATATAGTCAATAAAAGTTTTATCAATTTTTAGGGTATCAATCGGAAGCTGTTTTAAGTAGCTTAACGATGAATATCCACGTCCAAAATCATCTAATGCAACCCTTACTCCAATCTTTTTTAAATTATAAAGTTTGTTATGGATAATCTGATAGGTATTTCATCCTTTTCTAAATCAAACTGAGCTTGATAATACAATAAAAATTCTTCATTTTTAAGAGCATTACGCAAATGTTTTTCTATCAACATTCTTTCTCTTACTATTTCCTTCAAATCATCATTATAGAATACATATTTATTCTTACCCGATGCTTTCGCTCTATACATCAGCATTTCTCATTAATTCGTCAGCACTTTCACCATTCTTAGGATATATTGATATTCCAATGCTGACTGTTGTATGGAGCATACTACTATCTATTTCAAATGAAGCTTTAATGTTTTACAATACTCTGTCGGATATCAATATCCATAATACTCCACACAACACATATATAAACGTTATCTTTAACGCAATACTTTTAGATTTATATTTGTTCAAAAAATTAAAAAAACCACTTGATTTCAAAAAGATTGATTGCTTTTCATGGACTTTATTGTTTTCATCATTCATAAGTACCCCCGCAACCGTTAAAATTATGAAATACTACGAATAAATACATTTACATTTTTTCAAATAATCTTTTAATACACTTGAACAGATTAACATAAGTATTATTTTTATTGAATTACACAAAACTAATATATAATTATACAAATTAAGTCATAGACTAAAAGTATTAACTCTTTTAATACTAATTGATAGGAACAAAAAAACAAACTAAAAGATACCATACTCTTACATCATATTACATAATTAGACTAAATTCAACTTTTTTTAATAATTTTTTAAGTATATATTCTCTTCTAGGTGTAATCAAAGTTATTTCTATTATCTAAAGCATGCTTCTTTGTAAACTTTATTGCCCATAAATGAGCAATCTTCTTGCAGATACTTTAATTGCAATCGCCCCTAACGGCGCTGTAACCAATATAGATAGAACAGCTATTGCCAGAATAACCTCCCCGGAGGAAATTCCAAGTCCTAAAGGAATGCTCCCTATAGCAGCCTGAACTGTAGCTTTGGGAATATAAGAAATTATGCAAAAAATTCTTTCCTTCCAATTCAAGTTTGTTCCTATCGTTGATACCACAACTCCAACACTTCGACCAAGTAATCCGATAAAAATAATCAAAAGACCTGTCAATCCCGCATTCAGAGCCACATTGATATTAACCTGAGCACCCACCAGCACAAAAAGTAATATTTCTGCAAAAATCCATATTTTATTGAACTCGACAGCCAATTTCTTCGCAACTTCCGGTTTTTTTTCAAGAATTATAAAGCCTATAGTCATAACACCAAGAAGTCCTGCAATTTCCAACTTACTTTTAAGTACATTTTCAACTACTGTAAGAAAAATTGCAGCACCTAGTATTAACAAGACCTTTTTTGTATCTCTAATATGATAAGTTTTAAATAATTTGACCATTATAAAACCAATTATTAGTCCAAATACTATCCCCAATAAAATAGATATCGGAATACTCATTATCTGTATTCCAATACTTACATGTGACCCACTGTATAAACCAAGAAAAGTTGTAAAAAGTGTAATTGCAAATACATCATCAATAGATGCCCCAGCAAGAATAAGTGTGGGTATACCTTTATTGGTACCGATTCCATTTTCAAGAAAATTTAACATTTGCGGCACAACTACTGCTGGAGATACCGCTGCAATAATGAACCCAAGAATTCCTCCTTCAATAAAGCTAAATCCAAGTAGCTTCACCGATATAAAAGCAATTGTAAAACCTTCAAAAATTCCAGGAATACAACTAAGTTTTATCGCTGTGGTTCCCACCCTTTTTAAATCATCCCTACTTATACCCAAACCCGCTCTGAGTAGAATAATAATCAATGCAATTTTTCTTAAATCAGCAGACACCCTCAAGGTATCAGAATCAAGCCAGTTTAGAACATATGGACCAATAACAACTCCAAGAATAAGCAGTCCCAGCAATCCCGGAAGCTTCATTTTTGTGAAAAGGGCATTTATTCCCAGCCCTAATATTAACATAATCGCCAAACTCGTTAGCATAACAACACCTTCCCATTTTTTAGTTATTCATAGAAAATAAAAAAACAAAACTCCTACAAGCAGCAGATTATCTACTACATGTAGGAGTCATTAGCTTTTAAAGCGGTTTCGGTGAACTCCATCACCATCAATGTATAAACTTAACAAAATTATTATACCACGCTATATTCCACAGTGTAAATATTTTTCTATTAGTCAAACGAATCTCTTTTCAGTTAAACCATTTATCTGTCTGATGTATGAATAAACTCTATCTTAAAACACTCATCATCTAGCTTGGTGATATTTGATAAATTCGTCAAGTACTTTTTAAGATCGTATTCCGATCCAACCCATTTTGTCATTTTGAAGTGAGCTGCACAGTTTCTTCCGTGCTCTTTGGCACAATATAAGGCATAGTCGCTTATATTCACCATTTGTTCCAGATCAAAAAGTTCAGGGTTTGTAACGTACAAAGGCATCTCCACATATCCTAGGGAGCAAGTCTTATTTATAGTTTCGTCTTCAGATACCCTTACTTGAGTTTCTTGTATGTTTTCAAGGACCTTCCTTGCAAACTTTTCCAAATATTCTGGTTTTGTGTTATATAGGATGATCAAGAACTCTTCTCCCCCCCAACGGACTATGATATCATCTTTCCTGATCATTTGTTTGAGAACTTTTGATATTGCAATCAATACATTATCCCCAGCCGTATGGCCATAGGTATCATTTACCGCTTTAAAATGGTCAATATCTATCAAAAATACTCCAATAACATTTCCTTCTATTGTTAACTGCCTCTTCTCATTATTATTCAAGGATATAACTTTATTTTTAATAAATTGAGCTATTTTATCGCATGTGAATTCAAAAGCATACCTTCTATTATGCAAGTTAGTTAATGGGTCATGTAATGAAAGTTCTCTGAGTTTTTCATTAGCGTTATTAAGCTGGATTGTTCTTTCCCTAATTTTCTCCTCCATATTTTCATATAGTCTGGCATTTTCAATAGAGATAGACGCCTGAGAAGATAAGATTCTTAAGGCCTCCAACCTTTCTGAAGTAAATACATTGTCAGAAAGGTTATTCTCTAAATAGACAACTCCCTTAAGCCGATTTTGATAGAAAACAGGTGTACATAATACTGATTTAATACGATTTTTTATGATATAAGGATTGCTTTGCCAGTTATCATCGGAGCAAGCGTCATGAATAACCACAGTTTCTTTGGTTCGGGTAACGTATTGTACAATTTCCATGCATAACTCCCTACTTTCAGTTAAGGGAATTGAATGCATGACTTGGATTTGATTGAAATTAACGTTCTGAACTGCTTCAATATAAAATTGACCGTCAACATCATTCCTAAGCAAGAGACAACCACGTTGGGCACCAGCATTTTCGATCATAGTACGGATTAGTATCGTTAAAAGCTTTTCAATTTTGATTTCACTCGATATGGCTTGAGTGCATTTCAATATTGAAGTCATATCAATCGAACTGTATGTGGCTGCTGAAGTTGCTCCTTTTGTGCCTTTTGATAATTTTGTTCCTCTAATATTAATTTCATCAATCATAAAATAGTGTGAATATTGCTTTTCTATAATTGCGACTTTTCGAAGAGCTCCCCATTGTTTATATAAATAATGAGCCTCCCTAATATAAGCCTTCCCGATTGTTTCATCCCCTTCTTTCAGCCAGAACACTCCATACAATTCATTGCACAGTGCCTTGAATTGAATAAAATCATTACTTCCAATTGATTTCATTGCATTTTTAAAATGTCCAACAATAGTATCAAGGGATTCCTTCTCAATTATTGCTATTTGAGCAGATAGTAGGTAGTATTTATGAGCAAAATTAACAGGACAATTCTCTGACCAGTTTTTCAATTTACATCTGATATCACTTAGAGTTTCTTTTATTTTGGACTGCTCTTCGTCTGTTGCTTTGTCCAATTTATGAATAAGGATCAGACCTTGAAACAAATAATGGTCGGGCGTAGGAAAATCAGTGACTCCTGCAAATATAATTTTCTCTGCCATCGTGTTCCACTTTTCCGCCGCTTCAATATTTCCTGATACAATATTTATATAGGCATTGTATTGAAAAAACCTTACTAAGAAAGGTAAATTATGGGTGTTCTCGATCATACCTAGCATTTCATAATCTTTCGCGTCAAAATTCAACTGAGCGTCCTGATCAGGAGTTGTCTGAAATTTCTGAATAAAATAGTAAACAATTTCAGCTAAGACTAAAGGTACCGTGCCTTTGGCCTGTTTGAGAAAAGCAATAGTATTTTCTGTTTCTGTCTTGCACTCGTTCAGATTCTTACCGACCCACATAAATAGATGCATTTTATGGGCTATGGCATAAGTCGCATGCATAAGATCCCCTGTTTCCAAGCCCGTACGGTATGACATATCGTAATAATCTAAACCTTCCTGATAATGAGCTCTCCAGTGTGAAAGATAGGTAAAAATAAAATAAACAGGAGGTTTTTGAGATTCAGCCTTAAATTTATTGATTAATGCAAAAGCGGCCTCTCCCAGTTTATAACCGGTTTCATAATCAGCAAGCATATTTCCCATAATTACACCGCAATCACCAAAGCATTTACATGACAATGGAGATGTCCCATTGACCAAGGTCATTTCAAACATAATCAACGATGCTAGCATATAAAGCTGAGGATTGACTTGAATAGCCGGGGGAATTACCTGGAACAGCAGTTGCATTGCCATAAGTTTTTCTGGATCATTCATTACAGGAAGGTTTACAAGTTCCTCAACGGGAGTGCTAGCCAAAAATCCCTGCATCTTCATGATGCCCTCCTGCATCTTTTGTCCTATCTCCTCAGGAGTTTCCGGCAGTGAAACATTAAACAGAAGTAGGGTATTCCGTATTTCGCTGATTGCTTCAATCAGCTTACCCTGAAAAATCAGTAACAGAACTTTAATATTGGAAACAGCACCTTTTTCAAGGTTACTGTTTGCTATCTCGTATAAATGCTCACAAATGGCATCCGCTTTTAATAAATCACCCGACAGCAGGGCTGTTGCTGCCTGTTCCATCAATAAGGCAAACAGCTTATCGGGCGTCAAAGCCCACTCTTCCTCTGATAGCAATGATTTAGCTGTTTCAAAATAGCTTAACGCTGCCGCAAAAGCAGTTGATTTCTTAGCTTTATTACCGGCCATAATATTTAGATCAGCTAGTTCAATACGGTCACCCTTCTCAATGATCGAACATCTACCAATATTCAGATGATTGACCATATCAAAAATCTCATCGGTGCGTTTTGTTTCCCGGAAAGACTTCAGATACTCCATTCCTATTTTAAAATGAAATTCGCACTTCTCGCTTTCGGTAATTAAAGAATACACTGCTTGGCGAATTCGGTCGTGGGCAAAACAAAAATGCATTTCAAGGTCCGAAGGGTCCATCTCGTTATTTATAGTATTTATAAATTTATAGTTATTGTTTAATGGCAGTACAATTTCTTTTTCGATAGCTATCCACAGTTCCCTACCGAGTTCTGCAATAGATTTTTCACTGATTAACGACACAGTCTTCAAATCAAATTGGGTCCCGACACAGGCAACCAGCTTGAGAATATTCATGGTTTCTAAAGGCAGTAATTCCAGACCTTTTACCAACAAGTCTACTACATTATCACTTATTTCAACAGCTTCTACTTTTTTCAGATCATAAACCCATTGTCCGCTTTCCGCCAAAAATGTGAACGTTCCCTCTAGATACAACGATGTTAAAAGACGGCTGATGAAAAAAGGATTGCCTTGAGTCTTTTGAAAAATAATGTTTGCTAAAGCTTCGGTTGCACTTGGTTGACTATGAAAGGTATCCGCTATCAATTGATTTACTGAGGAAAATTCCAAAGGTTTCAGGAATATCTGATCAAATGGCGGAATTTCACCCTGCTGCTCATACCTCAGTTCATCCATCAATTGAAGCAACGGATGCCCCGTTTGCACTTCATTGTCTCTGTATGCCCCTATAAAAAGGATATACTGTACATTGCCTGATATCAAAATGTATTTGATTAAATCAAGGGTTGAAGTATCACTCCATTGTAGATCATCCAAAAAGACAACAAGCGGATGTTCTGGTTCGGCAAAAACCTTGATAAATTCGCGGAATGTCATCTGAAACCGGTTTTGAGCCTCCAAAGGGTTGAGTTCAGCAACCTGAGGCTGAGGGCCGGTAATCTGCTCCAATTCAGGTAATATGTCTATAATAACTTGTCCGTTATTTCCCATAGCATCAAGAAGACGCTGTTTCCAACTATCCAGACTATGTTGGGACTGCGCAAGAAGCTGCTTTATCAATTCCTTAAAGGCCTGAGTTATTCCGTAATAAGGAATGTTTCTCTCAAACTGGTTAAACTTTCCAGATATGAAATATCCCTTTTTATAGGTTATCGGTTTACGAATCTCATGAATCAGTGAGGATTTCCCAATTCCAGAGTATCCGCTGACCAACAGAAATTGCGAAGTGCCCTCCGCTGACATTTCAAAACTATTAATCAATATTTCGATTTCTGCTTCACGACCATACAATTTATGCGGAATTTCAAATCTGTCGAGAATATCTCTTTGTCCAGGCATGAACCTGCTTATTATCCTTTTTTCTTTAAGTAATTGTTCACAAAATTCAAGATCCTTCATTAATCCGAAGGATGATTGATACCTTTCTTCCGGTGTTTTGGCGATTAATTTCATTATGATATCTGATACTACCTCCGGAACATCTGGATTTATATCAATGGGAGGAAGTGGTTCTTTTGCAATATGGGAATAAATGAGCTCTAAATCGTCATCACCATGAAAAGGCAATTGTCCGGTAAATAATTCATAGAAGGTAATACCAATGGAATACAAATCAGTTCTGTAATCGATCGGCCTGTTAATTCTCCCGGTTTGTTCAGGAGATATATAATCCAATGTACCTTCCAAAATGTTCAGGTTGACACATTTGGACGCTTCTCTGATCAACTCGGCAGAAATACCGAAATCAATAATCTTTACTTTATTAGTTTTATTATTCCAGATAAAGTTACTTGGATTTACATCTTTATGTATGATGTTTTGACTATGAAGTTGAAGTAACGAATTTGTTATTTGAATGGTCAGTTGCAATTTTTCAGCAATATCTAATTTAATGTGTTGCAATACCCTTGCAACTGATTCTCCTCCTATATCCTCCATAATGATGGCAAGACTGTTGTTGCATTTTTCCATTTTATATGCTTTTATGATTCCATCAAGAGTTATCTTGCTCATAATTTCATATTCACGGATAAAGGCGGATAGCTCTTTAGTGGAGGGATATTCTCTATTTAGAAGCTTAATAACGACAGGACAGTTATCTGACTCTCGAGTACCTCGAAAAATTGTAGAATTTTCGCTTTTGAAAATTTCTTCTTTGATTTTGTAGCCTGTCAGATGAATCATTGTATTTCCTCCAATGCTATTATAATTAATTTAAGGTATAAAATTCAATATATGTTCTCTTTATCGGCATTTTTTATAATTATTTTATAGTTTTTGTTTTATAAATAGAATTGTAGCAATTAAAACATCTTTAAACGATAATAGCACCCTTATTTGACTATTTGACTTTTATCTTGCCTTGCTATATAGTATTATAAAAGTTCTTTGCAGCACCAAATAGAATAGAGTTCTGTCACAATATTTACAGCTTTAGGAGGCAAACGATAATGAAAACAAATTTATACAAAATAACAGGAATTATTTCTTTAACAGCACTATTAGCAACCTCTGTCGGCTGCGGTTCTGATGCTTCAGCAACTATACCCAATACTCCTGCAGTTATGGACAACACTCCAAACAATGTTTACACAAGACCTGAGACAGTTTCTACTTTTGAAGAAGCAAAAAAATTATTAACTGAAGGCAATCAAAGGTATATATCTGGAAATGTACTTAATGATGATCTAAGCAATACAAAACGTGAAGAGTTAGTCAGTAAAGGACAGCATCCATTTGCTACTATATTGAGCTGCTCCGATTCCCGTGTCCCACCGGAAATAATATTTGACCAGGCACTTGGAGATATTTTTGTTATAAGAAATGCCGGTAATGTAATAGCTGCTGATGCACTTGGAAGTATCGAATATGGCGCTGAGCACCTACATACGCCGATTATAGTTGTTTTGGGCCATGAAAGTTGTGGTGCAGTAAAAGCTACAGTGGATGGTGGCGGAAAAGCAGAAGGAAATATAGATAATATAGTTAAAAAAATCAATAAATCACTTGAAAAGGTTAAGTCTTCAGGTGTTAGTGGTAACAAACTGTATGAGGAATGCGAAAATGAGAATATAATAAATTCCATCAACGAAATCAAAAACAGCGCTGTTATCAAAGAGTTGGAAGAGGAAAAGAAAGTTGTAGTAGTTGGAGCAAAATATGATATCAACACAGGAGAAGTTACCTTCAGCCCTGTTGAATAAGTAGTATGATCTTTTAAGACTTTATTCTAAAAGCCTCCCTTCATGTGTGAAGGGGGATTTTATTTTTCATAAAGGGATTATTTAAACCTTCCCTGTTTATTACTCAATAATATCTTTTATCGACATATATTATTTTGTTTAATGTACTAATCAAAATTTGTATTGTTAATAAATAATATATATTATAAAATACAGATATTAGGTAGATCAACTTTAGTTTTGAAAAATTAATTTAAATGGGAGTTGTGTTTGAAACTGAAGTACTTTGCAAAACATTAAAGGGGGATTTTTGTGAAAAGAATATCAAAAAAGTTATTGTGCCTATTCGTAGCATTAACGATTAGTGTTAGCATAGGTGGTTGTGGAAATATAGAAACTCCAGAAGGTGGTGATAATACAAGTACACCAGATGCTACAAGTGTAATCCATAAGTCTGCAATGGCTACAGCATATAGTCCTGATGTAGCAAGTACTCCAGGTGCTACAAGTACTCCGGGTGCTACAAGTACTCCAGATACTACAAATTCTCCAGATACTACAAATTCTCCAGATACTACAAATGCTCCAGATGTTGCAAGTGCTCCGGGTGCTACAAATGCCCTAGATGCTACAAGTGCTCCTGTTGTTGCAATTACTCCTGATGCTACAAGTACTTCGACAGAAATACCTACCCTTAAGATGTGGAATCCTGATCTCGAAATAGAAGAGAGATCAATAATGATTGGAGCAATAAGAGCAGCAGAAGAAAAGTTTAATGTAAAAATTGAATTGACAGAAACTGATCGCGTACGTTATAGGTTAAATATTAACGACGCAATGGCTACAACAGGTGGTCCGGATATATTCTATACTTGGTCTTCAGGTTTTTCTCAACCATTTGTTAATGCAGGAAAGGCTTTAGCTCTAGATCAGTATCTTGTAGAAGCAAAGAATAAGTTGTTAACGGGGATTACCGACAGTTTTACTTATGATGGAAAAGTATACGGTGTTCCATATCAGATGCAGTTTGCATCTTTATTTTGCAACATAGAATTATTTGAAAAGTATAATGTAAAGATTCCCGAAACTTATGAAGATTTACTTACTGCTGTAGGAACTTTTTCCGAAAATGGTGTTACTCCTATAATATGTGGTGCAAAAGATGTATGGCCAGCAATGTTCTATTATAATGTTTTAGCTCTTAGAACAGCAGGAGCAGACTTGTGTAATGAGGCATTATCAGGTAAAGCATCATTTGACTCACCTGAATTTATTGCTGCTGCAGAAAAACTTGTAGAATTAACAGAAGCAGGAGCATTTGATACTAATGCAATATCAGTATCATGGGATAATGCAAATGTTTCCTTTGCACAGGGTAAAGGTGCTATGCTTTTTAATGGTAACTGGGTAGCTAATAATGTATCATCAGAAATATCAAAAGTTAACGGCAAAATTACTGCTAGGAAATTCCCAATTATAGAAGGTGGCAAGGGTAGTGCAACAGAATATTTAGGTGATGCCTATGATGGATACATGATTAATTCAGAGACTAAAGATCCTGAACTTGCTGCAAAGGTACTTTTATTTATTTGTGAGCGTGTAGCACATGACATGTATGAATCCAATATAAGCTTACCAAGTTGGAAAGTACAAGTTGACGAATCTAATATATCACCTCTTAAAAAAGAGGTTTTCGATATGACAAAAGACAGTACAGGTTGGACTTCTTGGTGGGATGTTGTCTTGGAAGCTGAAGATGCTTATATTCACAAAACTCTTGTTATTAAGCTTTTAGATGGACAAATAACTCCAGAGAAATTTGCAAAAGAAATGCAGAAAACAAATGAAAATTAGGACGAATAAAAAATACTTAACAGCAACAGAATAGCCATATAGAGCATCAACTCTATATGGCTATTTATCGGTCGAGGGAGCAAACCACAACCTTCCAAACTCACAACTTGGTTACAAATTTGTGCGTTTCCATTACATTAAGCTTGACCAAGCAATATAAGCCTCAAATTTGCAAAATCAAGGGAGTTAACTGAACCATCGTTATTAATGTCTGCAGCTAATTTTCCATTAGAAGATGGAAAATTAGATTCAAAACCAAGAAGATATTTTCTTAAATATCCAAAATCAATTGAATTAACTGATCCGTTACCATCTACATCACCCTTAATTACATTGATTGGTTGGGTTGGTGTTGGAACAGGAGTGCTGGTTGATTCCTTTAAAATTGAAATTGTGCTATCAAACCAAATTTTAGCTATTTTGCTGTATCCACCTGGATTTAAGTGCAATCCGTCTGAAGATATATCAGCGCTTTGTGAAAATTGAATATCACTTAGCTTTACAAAGTAAACACTTTTTCCTGCACTTGCCTTCTGCTGTACTACTCCTGGAATTGTCGCATTATATTGTTTGACACTTTCAGGATGTGGAAAATAATCGGCAACAAATATTTTTATATTAGGTTTTTTTGCTAAAATTTGATCTATCAAATTGCTAAGTCCTGTAGTGTTTATCTTTCCCTGTTGAAGTAAATCATTTCCCCCGATCCATAGTAATACTACATCGGGATTTTGAGCATTTAGCCAGTTATCTATATTGCTTGCAATCTGAGGGATTGTCCAACCGGAGTGACCTTCATTATCCCTATCTATATTATTTGGTCCACGCTGGTTTGATCCAACAAAATCAAAATTTAGACCTGCATTTTTGTAAAGGCTGTATAAATCAGTACGATAGCCTCCCATACTTGGGTCGCCCATACCTTCTGTACAAGAATCACCAACAGGCATAATTTTTATTGTTCCTGTAGTTTGGTTATTTCCAGGGTTGTTAGGTGTAGGTTGTGGATTCCATGGGTTGTTTGTAGGTTGCGGATTCCATGGGTTGTTTGTAGGTTGCGGATTATTGGATCCACCTTTTAAAATTGAAATTGTGCTATCAAACCATATTTTGGCTATTTTGCTGTATCCACCTGGATTTAAGTGCAATCCGTCTGAAGATATATCAGCGCTTTGTGAAAATTGAATATCACTTAACTTTACAAAGTAAACACTTTTTCCTGCGTTTGCCTTCTGCTGTACTACTCCTGGAATTGTTGCATTATATTGTTTGACACTTTCAGGGTGTGGAAAATAATCGGCAACAAATATTTTTATATTAGGTTTTTTTGCTAAAATTTGATCTATCAAATTGCTAAGACCTGTTGTATTTATCTTTCCCTGTTGAAGTAAATCATTTCCCCCGATCCACAGTAATACTACATCGGGATTTTGAGCATTTAGCCAGCCATCTATATTGCTTGCAATCTGAGGGATTGTCCAACCGGAGTGGCCTTCATTATCCCTATCTATATTATTTGGTCCACGCTGGTTTGATCCAACAAAATCAAAATCCAGACCTGCATTTTTGTAAAGATTGTATAACTCAGTACGATAGCCTCCCATACTTGGGTCCCCCATACCTTCTGTGCAGGAATCACCAACCGGCATTATTTTTATTGTTGCCGCTTCAACTGGTTGTGGTGCTTTAAACATCCCCCCTATCATGACACTGATCAAAAACATTGAAAGTAAAACTTTGCGAGCTTTTAAACTAACCTTGTACATTTTTTATCCTCCTCATAATATTTATTTGGCATGAGGTGTTGGCTGTGCCATACCTCTTGCTTTTTATATTTATACTATAAAACATTTTATAACCTCTACAAAATAGACCTAACTGGTATCTGCTGCGTATAAACCATGAAAATCAAAATTATCAAATAAAGTAATACTCATTTCCAAAGTTATTGAATCTTTCAATTCCATAATTACGCTCCTTTCTTTGGAATCTTGAATTATGTATTCCTAAAGTAAATATATATCAAACAATAAAAGAAAAACATATAGTTCGAAATCCACTTGTAGTTCCTTTCATATTATATGTTCGGAAATCTACTTCGTTTTATGTCCTAAATTTTAAAATCAATTATGAAAATCCAGAAATTTAATTTAAAGACTATAATAGCTTAGTAATGTTAAAACACCGGATGTCCATATATATAACTCCGGTGCTCTTGACCTATACTATCTTATACCATTTATCTTATCATACAAACAAGTCCTCTGCCCCCTATCCCAATTCCTATAGAGTTCCTCAGCAATATCCGGCGGAAGAGGAAGAGACTTCAAATCATGCTTCTCAAAAAGCTCTAGTATATCCTCAGAGTACTTCTCACATATCCAACAATTACAGGCTTCTAAAAAACACTCCCTCATTTTCTTATAGATTTCTTCAAAGGGTTCATTTTGAACATTTCCAAATGATATATTGAGAAATTCACAGGGCTGAACATCACCTTTTGCATTTATATAAATCCTGTCTGTACCCCCTGCTGTACAACCAAACTGTTCTTCATCCTCTTCAATAATCTGAGCCGAAATACATGGATAGTCATTGTAGCTTTTATCTAAATTATACTTGTTTACTATATCTTTAACATGCTCGATATCATCCTTTGAAAAATTTACAGCACCCTCTTTTAGAGCCCCCCCAGAAGGTTTCGGCTTAATTATCTGTATTATTGAAGCATTAAACTCCTTTGCTTTTTCCATGATTTTTTCAAAATCGCCATTGTAAAAACTTTGCTTTGAAATACAAGAGTTAAATGCCACTGCTACACCTGCCTTGTGACAGATTTCAATTGCATCAACCATAGTTCTCCAAGCATCTTCTTTTCCCATAAAATTGTTTAATTCTTCTTCATAGGGCGTATGGAGGGAAAACATAATTGCTGTTACATTAAGCTTTTTCATTTCCTTAAGTCTATCTAGGGTAATGCCATATCCCGTAGAATTAACCCATATTTCCGATCGCTCATCAATTGCCTCACACACTTTTTTAAGTCTGTCATAGGTCAAAAAAGGATCTCCACCCTCAATATTAAAAAAAGCTATGCCTTTATCTTGAAGGGCTCTTACAACTTCAACAAGCTTATTTATATCCAAATCTTTTCCCTTATCATATTTCTGATAACAATAATTACAATTATACTTGCAGGCAGACGTTACGGATATTAATGCTACGGTGCAGGGAAGTTTTTCATCAAAGCAGCTAAACTTCTTACAGGCAGTATAGAACGCAGACAATGGAAAACCCGGGATATATAAGTCGATTCTTGTATTTCTTCCTATCTTTACAAACTTATTATGTTTTAACTTTGAGAGAAAATACAAAAGCCTTCTAAGAAATGCTATAAACCTTCTAAAACTCATTTTTCCCTTTAAAAACTCCGGCAGAAAGTGCATAAAAACACCTAGTTTCACTCTTTGCAAAAAAACAGATTTTCCAACTCCCCGGATATTCGTAACTTTAATCATAATGTACACCTTCTTTAAATAAGTTTATTTCTTTTATACCAATCAACAGTCTTTTGGATACCCTCTTCAATACTGTAAGTGCTTACAAAACCGAGTACTTCATCCGCTTTTTTAGTGGAGTATTCTATATTGTCATAAAACATATTTACCCTTCCCCGTGTCAGCAAAGGTGGTTTTTTAATTCTAAACACCGTATAGAACAATTCCAAAAAGAAAGCAGCAGGATAGACTAAAGCTTTAGGCAAGCTCCTCGGTTTTCTGATTTGGGCTTTATCACAAAACACTTTATATATTTCATCCATAAACTGAACTTCTTTGTTTCCTATTATGAAAGAATTTACTCCTTCAAGCTTCCTTTCATATGCAATTAAATAAGCCCTTGCAACATCCTTTGCATATATAACATGGAATTTATTCCTCTGTGAGCCTGGAAGCATGGGCATTTCTTTTGCTGTCTTTAAATATTCATAAAAACCGGTATTAAACTCCCTCTCCCCATAAATCCATGCCGGTTCTAGTATTGTAACATTTAAAGCCTTTTCCTTTGCATACAAGATAGCTTTTTCCTTTCCTAAGGCTTTAGTATCCCTGTAATAATTCATACCGCATGGAAAAATAGCATCTAAAAAATAGCGGTAGTGGGAGTTATGTGGAGAATTTTCACTTTTAATACTATTAGAGTTTTCTTCACCGTATACCGATACGGAAGACGTTATTATAATGTCCTTAATTCCGTTTACTTCACAGGCTTTTAACACATTTTGAGTTCCTTGTACGTTTGTGTTGTAGAATTTTTTATAACTTCCCCAATCGCCTGATAATGCGGCCACATGTATAACAAAATCATAGTTTTTAAAAATTCTAATCAAGCTTTCAAGGTCTTCTATATCGCCATACTCTAGTTTTACTGGCAACCCTTGAATGTTATCGAGTTTACTGTTTTTCCTCACAAGGCATCCTGTCTTAATACCTTTGTCACAAAAGGCTTCAACAATATGACTTCCAACAAAACCTGTTCCACCTGTAATTAATACATTACCCATAATTTTTCTCCTAACACTATTGCTAAGGTGTTTCAAAAAATTCACGCGCTTATGACTTATAACCACTTCAATTAGGGGTACTACAATTTTACGAACTAGAATTAAGGTTGCAACCTACTCGTTTTAGTGTCAAACGACTCCATTACGTGACCTTCGCATAGAATCTGTAGCCTCAGCTTGATAATTCTCGCACGCGTCTATGCGACCTCCTGTCGCGAGACGCTAAAAATGCCATCCGTGGCATTTTTGCTTCAAATTATCAAGCTTTCGGCAACAGATTCTAATGCTCAGGTCAAGTAATTGCGTCATTTGACACTAAAACAAGTTTTCAATTTAATTAGGTTCGTTTTTAGCTGTTTTATTGGCATATCTTTTTTATATGAGAATTTACATATTTTTTGGTTTTTGTAAAGTCCTTTTCTTCAATATATTCATTAATAAATATAGTTCCAACCCAATAAAATCTAATTTTTGAGAAAAACCCCATTGACCAGTTATTTTTTTGAATCACCTAAAACTTTGCAATTGCCCTTCCTGATTGTCACTGTAATCGCTTAAGCATCAGAGCGCCATTATGACCTCCAAAACCATAGGATGCAGAAATTGCATTTTTAATTTCTGCATTGAGGGTTTGTTGTATCACGTTTAGATTGTCTATTGGTTCTTCTATTTTGCAGCCATGGACTATCGATCTATCTATGGACATAGCTGTAACAGCCGCTTCTAAAGCTCCGCTTGCTCCTAAACTATGCCCTGTTATACCTTTTGTAACACCTATCAAAGGTTGATCTTCCTTATCTCCAAACACCTCTTTTAGAATCTTTGCTTCGATGGTATCATTTTGCTCGGTTCCTGTACCATGGGCGTTAAAATAGTCTATCTTCTGTCCACTAATAATATTATTCAAAAGCTCTGCTATTCTTTCCCCACTTTCATCTATTTGAACTATGTTATGAGCATCGCTATTACAGCTATATCCGCATATTTCTGCATAAATGTGTGCTCCCCTCTTAATTGCAGACTCAAGCTCCTCCAATACTAAAATACAGCCTGCACCTTCATTAAATAAAAATCCACTGCGGTTTTTTGAAAAAGGCATAGGTGAACCGTTCTCGGATCTGGTCAAAGCTTTGAGCACATCAAAGCCTCGCATTATGGAACCGTGTTTTTCCTTCAGGCACTCAACACCACCGGATAAAACAACATTGGAATTTCCGTTTTTTATTCTCATATAGGCCTCACCTATGGCACATGTTCCGGATGCACATGAAGCATTTAACGTAAAACTCGCACCCTTTATATTGAACAGAATAGATATCCAGGAAGCTATGGAATTAGGCATTGTTATGGGAATCACCATACGGTTGTATACGCTGTCTAATTGATGTTTTTCTAAAGTATCTTTATCCTTTGAAAAAACATGAGCAATATTTGAATTAAATGCCGTTTCTAAGCTGCTAAGGCCCACTCCTATAATTATATCTGCATATTCTAATTGTCCGACGCTAAAATACTTATCCGAGGGTATCACTTCAAAGTCTGCATCCTTTAGTGCAAGACTTGCCGCAGCTATTGCTATCTTTGCACCATCTCCCATAGCTTTTTCTATTGATGAAGGTATCTGATATTCTTTTAATTGCACCTGTGGCGCAGGAGTGTAATAGAGGGATTTAAAGCTGTAAATATCTTTATATTCCTTGGGTATTTCACAAATATTACTTTTTCCTATAAGAAGGTTGTTAAATAACTCTTCTTTTCCTGTTCCTAAACTTGTAACAGGCCCTATTCCCGTTATAACCACTCTTTTACTCATATCTTTAATTCTCCTTTAGATACTTTATAAGACTTTTAATGTATTCCCTCATATCTTCAAAGCTTCTTGCACTAATGTTTAATTCCCCTAAGTTTATTTCTCTTTTCCCCTCAAATAGTACCATATTAGTCGGATCACACATTGTGCCTATACGATAGAATTTAAAACCTTTATTTTGTGCCTCGTCTAAAAATTTCTTTTCATCTGACTCTTTAACTGTGAACAAAAGCTCATACTCTCCACACTCTCCCAAAAGCATAAGGGCCTTTGGAATCGAGGCAATTTTTGATAAAATTATTCCTATCTTCACATAGGGAAGATTTCTAAGTATAAAGCCGGTTTTACTCATGTTACATAAATTTTTTATGCCGCTAAACACTCCATCACTTGTATCTGTACAAGCTGTTGCATACTGGTTTATTAACTTTGCTTCCTTATTCCGCAGATTAAACAAAATGTTTAATCCCTTTGCCGCCTTTGATATCAATGGATTATCCGAATAAATATTCAAATAAGCTTCCAAATTACCGGCACCCACCTCACCGGTTATATAAATGGCATCCCCCTCCCTAGCACCACTTCTTTTAAGGGGTTCTCCGTCATGCTCTCCTATGACCGTACCTGTATATCTCCAACACTTTGACTTGCCCATATCCCCACCGAGGAAAGCAACACCCGCCTTCTCTAAAACATCGGAAATACCCTGAGACATTCCTCTAATATATTTTTCATCCCAACAATCACAAACAACCATGCTATGAAGGTAAAAAACCGGCCTACCACCCGCTGCAAATATATCACTAATACTCCCTAATGCCATATTCCAGCCTAAAGCATAGGCATCATGTTCTCTGAAATTGTCTTCCTGGGAAAACTCGTCAATATTGACAAGAAGTTTCCTGTCCCCTAAGTTTACTATCTCACAGTCACATTCAAATAAACTGTTTTCCTGAACCTCCGACTTTGGCATTATACTTGCCACTAAATTTATCAAATCTTTTTCATTCATCCTATCAAACCTCACTAACAACATCCAATCCATCGGCTGCAACTTCAATACTACAAGGTAAAAACCCTGCCGGATCACCATCGAACTCAACTTCCGGATTAATACTGTTTCCACATATTTCTATTGTTTTTATATAATCAAGCTCTAAAATACCATTGTTTACTATCTTTTTTCCGCTATACATCTTTTTTACAACAGACAAACAATTTTTCAAACTCATATTTTTGACACAAAGTCTATACAAAAACCCATCACCTTGTTTAAGGGTATTTTTCACCTTTATCCCCGACGCTATATAAAAGGATTTACCAATGGAAATGTTATGGGCTCTTTCAATTCGCTCGCGTTTTCCATCTGCAATCACATGAAAGTCACATGGTTTATAACAAAACAGTGTCTTAATAAGAGCAGTAAATGTACCCAAGTGATCTCCTAAAAAACTTCGTATCCCACCATTTGCTCTTCTTGCCAATTGAGCTCCAAGACCGATATTTGCACAACAGGCAAAATAACAGGTTTTGAAGAGATCATTATGATCCACAAATTTACCTTCGTATTCTTTCATAAACTCTTTAGCCAGAACTATTTTTCCAACCTGAATCTGTTGGCTATTATTTTGCAAAAGAACTTCTACAGCCTTTTTTACATCTGTTGGTATTCCATAACTTTTACAAAAATCAGGACTTGTACCTGTATAAATAACTCCCATTTTTCCTATAGAGATTCTACTGCCGTCATCCTTATAAAAACCCGACAGCACCCCATTTATAGTGCCATCTCCTCCAACTGCTACAATTACATCATAGCCCTCTTCATTGGCAGTTTTTGAATATATAAAGGCATCCCCTAAAGAATGAGTAATTTTGTATTCATAATCCACCTTAGCACTATCTAGCAATTTAAAAATCCGCTCAAACAGCTTTTTTGATGTTCCACCTTTAGAACCGGGATTTAGAATAAAGAAGTATTTCATAATTCTCTTCCAATCTCATCTATCATTTCAGTAACTTTCTCAATGGTTTTTTGTGAAAGATTCGCACCGGCAATCAACCTCAATCTTCCCTCTTTTGGAGGAACTGATGGTTCTATAAAAGGTGTGGTCAATATTTTTTTATTATAAAAACTCTTTGCAAGCAGAATAGTTTTTAAGGAATCGCCTGTTTTGACCGATATTATGGGAGCCTCCCCATTACACAAGTTAAAACCATTTAACAATAGACTATTTCTGATTGTATCCCTGTAACTCCATAACTTTTCGCTTAACTCTTCGAACTCCTTTTCTATAATAGTCAAAACCTCATCTACTGCACCCAACATAGCCGGGGCTATTCCAGTGGAATAGACGAGTTGAGGACAATAATACCTCAAATATTCAATAATGTCCTTGTTTCCCGAAATAATTCCTCCGGAAGATGCAATAGCCTTACCTAAAGAAGCTGTGTAAATACCTTTGAAATCTTCTATCCCACATGCTTTTAAAACTCCTCTGCCACCTCTACCAATAACTCCTATACCATGGGAATCATCCACTATTGTTAAAGCGTTATACTTCATACCTAACTCATAAATTTCTTTCAGCGGTGCAATACTTCCCTCCGTGGAAAAAACAGATTCTGTAACTATAAATATCTGGCGATATTTTTCTGAGTTTTTAAGAATTTTTTCGAGATGATCAATGTTGTTGTGTAAAAACGGTCTGATTTTGCATCCCACACACTTAATGCCCTCTATAAGCGAAGAGTGAGCATAGTGATCTACTAAAATCAAGTCTTCTTTGCCGCAAATAGCAGCAAACAAACCGTTATTTGCCTGATAGCAGGAGGGAAATATAATTGTATCTTCAAGTCCCACAAAAGAAGAAAGTTTTCGTTCAACATTTCTATACAATTCTATATAACCAGTAGCCACCGGTGTTCCACACAGCGAAGCCCCATACTTTTCAACGGCAGCAATTGCAGCCTTCTTTACTCTTTCATCTGCCCCAAGACCCAGATAGTTATTTGCTGCAAGATTTATATATTTTTCACCCTCAATAATTAAGGGATCGCCAAGGCCTGACCCAATACAATTATAGTAAGGATTAAACCCTGCCTTATTTGCCAATTCTTTGTCCATTTTAAATCTTTCATAGAAAGTTTCTAAATACATACCTACTCACCTTCTTTTTCAGAAAAAACCAGTTTTATTTTATTTACTATATCGTCAACCGTTTCAATTCCAACAAAGTCATCTTCATTGATTTCTATTGAAAATTCGTCTTCCAATCCCGCAATTATCATTATCTTGTTGAATGAATCAGCTCCAAGATCGTCAACTAGTCTGCTTTTTATTGTAACTTCAAAATCCCCTTCTAAGTTCTCCCCAACAACTTTTAAAACTCTTTCCTCGATAGTCATTTTAATTTCCCCTTCCCCTATTAAAAAGTACACTTTTAAGCTTCTAAACATAGGAACATTATTTTGCAATACAAAAAATACAAATCAAATTTCTCTAAATGCCAACTGACTGGTCATTTTTTAGAAACACCCCTATTCAAAGTTTTGTAACAATGTGTAACCTCCTCTGAATCGCACATTACCGCACAAACATTGCAATTTATACACTTCGAATCGTAATATTCATTGTCCATAAGCTTTACTACAAAATTCGGTTCACAAATAAAGGGTCTGCACAAACTCACAAAATCAAAACTATGTTCTTCCACCAAACGCTTTATTTCTTCTCCTCTTCTAACTCCCCCCACATAAATTACAGGAATATCCGTTTCTTGTTTTGCAAGCTTTGCATATTCAAGATTATACAAAGGAGTAAAAGGCTCAAATTTTTGCTTTACAAAAGGATACACAAATGTCTTCCAAAGCATCTTGCCCACTTTGCTATTTACTCGGTAAACAGGATTTTTTGACAATATAACCTCTAAAGGGATATCACCTCTGAATATATTTAAGGCATAGTCCATTGTCCCGTAGCTTACTTCAATTGCATCTACCTTTTTACCATCTAAAAATCTTATTAGTTCAATAAAATGTGCTGATTTAAATCTATTAAGATAATCATCACTTCCACTGACTTTCACAAGTATTACAAATTCCTTATTACACCTTTTTCTGATACCGTCAATTATAAGTTCTAGGAACTTAGTTCCTAGCCCACTCTTTTTGTCAATTCCAAATTCATCACTTCTATTATTAATTGAAGGCAGTATAAACTGATGAATCAGATACCCGTGGGCACAATGAAGCTGTACACCGTCAAATCCTGCCCTTTGAGCATATAAAGCCGCTTCAACGAACTTATCAACCAGCTCATAGACCTGATTTGTATTAAGAACTTTTGGTTTTTCTCCAAAATAAAACGATTTTTTCTCCGAAACTCCAACTACAGGCATCCCGGTTTTAACAGTCTTTGTTTGCCTTCCTGTATGAGCTATCTGCATGAATATTTTGCAGTCATTTTGATGTGCAATATCGGTAACTTCTCTATAACATTCTGCTTTGTCACCTTTATCAATACCCGCCTGTCCGGGGTGCATAGCTTTACCTTCTTGGCCTACATATGAAAATCCGGTAATTATCCCTCCAATTTCTCCTTTTGAAAGCTTTGAGTACAACTTTATATAATCCCTGTTGGGTCTTCCCTCTTCATTACACATTCCTTCAAAAGTAGCAGACCTGATTATTCTGTTTTTTAGTACCAAATGCCCTATTCGAGCCTTTTCAAACACCTTGATTGCTCTCACTCCTTTAGAAATAACGAACTGTATATATTATCCTTGCTGCTTATCTATTGCCAATTTGCATCTCAACAAATCCACCTAAATTTACAGTTTTATCTCTTTAAGCTCTGCTATTTGAATGCAAATCAAACAATAAACCTACAAACACATAGGAAGCAATATAGAGCAGCATAGCAAGCTGAGGGTTAAATAGTGCAATTAAAGCTGCCTGCGCACAGGAACATGTTCTGAAATTTGAAGAAAGTGAATAATAGGTTTTCTCCCCTTCAGGATATTTATAGTACAAAAAACCTGTCCAAAACTGAAGAATTACGCTAATTATTGCTAGATATACAAAAACTTCATTTACTTTTATATCGGCTAATGCTACTGGATACAACACAATAAATGATAATGATGGTATAAACACCAATAGCAGAGCAATAATCCTGGACTTACCAATACCATATTTCACTACAATTGTCTTTTTTCCTGCTTCCTTATCACCTTTATAATCTTTAAAATAAGTATAAAAGGTCATTACTGCGTTTATAACAGCCACAATAATAATTAAGGCCAATAGGGTTTTTGATATATAAGGATAACCCACCGGACCAGCTGCAAAAAAACCGACTGCCAAAGACATTGAAATCATTACTCCAAAGACAAGGTTTCCTAAAATCCCATGCCCCTTTGCATATTCATATACAACATTTAAAAGTACTCCTACTATGGCAGGTATAATAGCTATTGGCTGGAGATAGATCCCCATTATACAGAAGGAGACAAGCAGCAATATAACTGATGTAATCAAAGCCTTAGAAGGAGGCAGTTCTCCAGTCACCATCGGCCTTAATGGTGCATTTATTCTATCTTCTTTAATTCCTAAATAGTCATTGATTATTTGATTTATTCCCCAGCTCATAAATAAAATCATCAAGATTATTGCCTTTTTAGAAAAATCTATCGGCTCTTTTGCAACATACTCATAATACGCAACCCCAACCCACCCGGCAATACCAGTTACAAAGGCATAATAAAGCCTCATTGATTTAATGTACGCCCAAATAAAATTCAACTAAATACACTTCCTTTTCCTACGAAATTTATAATATCAAAATTTCGTTTCTATATTTATAATGGTATATTATTATTAGGTGACAAACAAGTTTAAATGGTCATTGATTTATGTGACTTTAGTCACTTGACTGCAACTTATGCTCAATTTATTACATAAGTCTGACGATTTATTTAAAACAAGCTATACTTTAGAACAAATGGAGGGGAACGCGCCGTTTAGTGTTGTAGATTGCTTGAAATTAGTGGGTTTTAGAAGGGCTTTGAAGGCTTGTATTTTGTGCAATTCAGACAATATCTGATGAATTAGACTGTACAAAAAAAATGACGCCAACCAAAATTGTTGATTGACGTCATAATTGATTTTTTATTTATTCCACTGTCTACTTGACATGGAGCACTTCAAAGTTGCTGGCTTTTGTTTTTTTGGTGTTTGTTATCTTATTACTATAAGGTCAATACTAAATGCCCCACTCGAAATACTACTCTGATCAGTAGGGTCTAGCCTTATCTGCTTGAGTGTGCCTGTCCATCCACTTATACCGGACATATCAATGATATAATCCCTATAATCAGGGTCATTAGCTTCAATATTAAATGACCTTGACTTTGCTTCATTCCAACTCTTGTCCGATGAGGTTGTAAAATATATCTTGCCCTTTTGAGCGGATGTACTGTTCTTCATTCTTATAACAATAGTTTTATTACTATCAATATTAAAATCAAGGTTATCCGGTGATCTCAACTGTGGATCATTTGATGACAATTTTCCGCCAACATATCCCCCTGTCTGCCATGCAAAGCTATTAACTCCTGATGTAGCAGTCCAATTTTCAATAGTTGAACTGAATTCCCATACCTTGATATCTAATGGTTTATTGTCTTCTGGCTGTTCTATTGGCTGTTCTATCGGTTCTTCTATTGGTGTATCTACACTTGAAGCTGACTGCTGTATCTTGATATAGTCAATGTCAAAAGCTCCACTTGAAACACCGCTTTGGTCAATAGGATCTAGCCTTAACTGTTTGAGTTCTCCAGTCCAACCTGATATGTTGGACATATCGATGGTATAATCTCTATACTCTGAATCATTTGCAGTAATACTAAAAATCTTTGATTTTGCTTCGTTCCAATTGGTATCGGAGGAGGTTATAAAGTACAATTTGCCTCTTGTTGCCACCGTGTTGTTTTTCATTCTTACAACTAGTTTACTATTATCAGCATTGATGCCAAGATTATCCGGTGATTTTATTAGAGGATTGTCTGAAGACAAGTTGCCTCCTATATATCCACCTGTCTGCCATGCAAAACCACTAACACCTGAACCAGACCAACCTTCTGTATTTGAAGTGAACTCCCAGGATTTTATGTCTTTTGTTATGTCTTCGAGCTTAGCTGTATTAAATTTGACCTTAAAAGACTTACCTCTGGCATTCCTTACATTTACAGAGAATTTTATTGTCGGACTTAACTGGGTAACTGTAATAGCGCTGTCTTTAGAAACAATTCCAGTTGCAGGCTTATTTATTGTTATATCTATGGTTCCATAATTGAGCTGAGTTGTATCACATACAGATATTTCTATATCCTTCTGTGCATTTTCTTTTGTCATAACTGCTGCTTTTTTGTTAGATGTAATAATATCTACTGTTTTTAGAGTGTCATTCCAGAAATTCACACCTACAACACCCAGTTTATTCTCTTTTACAGCCATTGCCTCGGATGAATTTTCCAGTATTGTAATATCAGGGTTGCTTGAATAGTTTGACACCTCAGAACTGCTTGCACTAGGAAGCAATACATAGGAGTATGTTTTGCCAGATGGATTGCTGCCATGATCCAGCCACATCGTCAGGAAATTTCTTGTATACTTGGTCTCAGATCCAGCTCCACTAATCTCTGACCATGAACCAGTCCTTGCTTCACGAAGTCCTTTAAGGCTAGCACCTTCAGGAAAGTAGTATCCTATGCTGGAATTCACTGAATCTCCGGTTAGATATGCCCACCTAACCTCGTTCATGGTTTCTGACCATCCAAGACTTGATGATTTTTGAGTACCATTTACTAAAAGGGCGTTGTTACCACTGTTATTAATTTTTCTATTTTCAACTATCGTTTCAACAACTTTATTGTCAGTTGAAGTAATGCCACTTCCAAGACAGACAATTTCATTGTCAAACATAAACCATCCCTTGTTGGCAGAAAGGTTTTGACCCGGGGTTTTAAGCTGCATACCTGTAACACCAAAGATACCATTAATGTCCGTTCCACCAACCCAGGAGCAGGATGATGTCTTTCTTTGGGGAACAGTTGAGTTTTGAAGGACTGTTGTACCGGGCAGCCTATAAGAGTCTACTGTTGGCCAGAAATTATCGGTATATTGGGTCTTGTCAGCATTAGCCAGCTCCATCCATCCATCACCCTGATGCCATCCTTTTATATTGTTGCCAGGATTGCCAACAGACTCATAATTTCTGATTCTGTTGGAATACATGTTGATACCAATTCCATATGTAGGTCTTTGCTGATATACACGATCCATACTGTTATATTGTTTATACTTTTCAAGAGGCCCTCTTGGAGATACCGATGGATCATTCATTATGCCTTTAACTAGTACCAAATTATGAACTGTATTAATTAAAGATGAGTAAAATGGCTCAACTGTTAGGGCGTTAACGTAATTTTTAATAAGACTCTTAAAATAAGCAGCATCCTTATCTGGTGCAACATGGGACAAATATGCCAGTGACCTTATTAAAGAATTCGTTCTTGAAGCACCAGTAGCACCGGAATTTGAGGTTCCCGCACCAAACATACGTCCATCAAATACTAATGGTTCAAAGGATTCATAAACCCATCTGTATGCGTTTGAAACATCAGGATTATTAATCTGCCACTTAGAACCATCTAGTAAATATATAATCCAGCTCAGCTCATACATATTGTTTACACCATATCCCTGGGTGTACGCTACAGCTTCATGCTGAATAAATGAGCCATCTTCATAAAAGCCATCACTACTGATAACATTTATGAACAGTTGTGCAGTAGCATCTCTTGTAGTTGCAATTTTTTCACTGCTTTTACCTAGAATACCACGTCTAGCTACAACACTACAAACCCAAGCTCTGTTAGCACCTGTAGATACCTGACCAAAATTACATCTATTTGGGTCGGGTGTAAATTTGTCTATTGCAGCAAGATACTCTTTAAAAAGATCAGTTCCTGATAAATCATCATATAATATGCACAATATATCCTGGACTGCAAGCGGAATACCAATTTCCCAATCCCACCAGTTGTTACCATTGCCTTGAGAACCCTGAGACTTTTTTGAATTATACCAATTATTATCAACCATCCACTTCAGGGCATTGATTATTTCTGCTTTCCATGCTGCATTTCCATATTGGGAGCATCCTCTTGTTGATACAGCTATTGCCATTGTCCTAAGCTCATTATAAGTCTGTGTAATATTACTAGATACATTTAGGTCCTGGAAATTACTAAATATATAAGTTCTGTTGCTATCTTTATTAAGCTTGTTATACCTTGCATTGGCCGATGATTCCACCTGCTTGACCTTTGGAGCATAATCGGTGTCAGTTGGACTGAAGCTGTTTCCACCATTGAGCATTTCTAACCATTTTGCCCTTAACACATCAAATTCATCTGCTTCTTTATCTACTATTGTAGTAGTGTTAGGGGTTGGGGTAGTGTTAGGGGTTGGGGTAGTGTTAGGAGTTGATGTTACAGTACTTGTCCTAGTTGGCGTTGGTGTAGCTGATGAGCCCTTTGAATAAGGTAGTTGGCCTATTGTTCCTAGTAAAAAACCTCTTAGTACAGCAAAATCAAGAGAGTTTACCATTTCGTCATTATTAACATCTGATGCTAATAAATCAATGTTGGAATTAATCCCCAATAGACTCAGCCTAAGTGCAGCAAAATCAAGAGAATTAACCTCGTTATCCCTATTTACATCTCCAAACAAAACTTTTGGTGAAGCTGATTGGGCTTCGCTTTCCGATACTTGGAATATAGATGCTAATAATGAAATAATACATATTGCAGCAAAAAAGCGAAACTTTTTTAGAAAATCAATATTCATGTTTTCCTCCTCAATATATAAAAATAATATCAATATAAAATTAAATATTACAACTGCATATTAAAGTAATTTATATTGTATTTATAAAGTGCTTAAGAAATCGCTAAAGTGAAATGAAAATTTATATTACCTGAACATATAAGAGCAAACGTCCTAAATAACACCAAATAGAAATTGGTTTATTTTTCTTAAAATAATTTTACTAAATTTTTATCTAGCATGCAACCTGAATATGTAATAAACCTATATATTAATAATATAAAACAAACCTTTCACATTAGTATTTATCAGCTATTGATTTTTGTGCTTTTGTGTATTCTTGTTGGATACTCAACAAAAATAGAGTATAATATAAACGCAATTTCCAATCATTTTAGTCAGATTATTATATAATTTAGGAGGGGTTAACACAATGGAAAAGCAATATATTTACAGAAAGCATATCAGAATAATGCAAAAAGTTATGCCCGCATTTTTAGGTTGTTTAGCAGCTATAATACTTATAGCTTCAATAGTTGTAGCTTCCTTTATGAAAAATGAACTTAATAAGATTTTAGTTCTTATACCCGGTGTATTTTTGTTTTTTATAGTATCTATTGAAGCATTGTTCATCTGGTTTATATTCAGAAGGTTTACAAAGGTAAGCGTTAAATTAACTGAGGATTATTTGATTTATACAAACATCAAAGGTGAAACCACGGTACCTATAGACCAAATACAAAAGCTAGAGTATCCGTCGATACCGTATATAGGTGGATGGCTGAAAATTATATATCCCGGCGGTAATATCAGATTAACAGTTGTGCTTGAGAATATAGGAGATTTGTTAAGGAAGTTGAAGATGAACCTTGATTCAAAAGGCAATCAATGTTACAACCGAAAAGATATGTTTAACTTCTACAAAACCGCAGAGTATTCGGATCAAAGTTGGGAAAGGGTATATGAAATATTTGTAAAAATATTGTTACTTACATTTTTAAGTATTTTTTTAGGAGTATTATTGTACATACTGTCCGGTCAGCCCAAAATAATGGTTTTTTGGGCTTTAGCCTCTGCTATTTTACCTTTGATTACTTGGCTTATTGCTGAAATAGTTTTTATGGTAAAATCAGCATCCGGTTCTAATGAAGAAAAATTTGAAGTAAAACCACGAGACAGAGTTTACGAGAAAAAGGTTTACACCCTTTCATTTGCTGTTTATGCAGTATTATACTTTCTTGTTTCGGCTGCAATGTTGCTATTATCATATCTACAGTAGTAAATTGTTTTAATAGAAGTGTTATGAATCAAATCGCACCTTATTAAGTAAAAAATTCAAGGCTGGTAATCGTTTTAAATTACCAGCCTTGGATTTTTATAATTTATATAGGTCAATATTCTACTTAATGCAAAGATGCTTTCAATTCATTCCACTTCTCATTAAAGTAAGAAGTCATATCTGCACCAAGATCTACAAAGACTTCACATTTGTCGAGTATGTCTTGTGAAGGGTACGCAGCAGGATTGTTGCGTATCTCTTCGTCTAACATTGCTTTTGCCTCTGTATGAGGTGTGGAATAACCGATATAATCAGTATTATTAAAGGCAATTTGAGGAGAATTCATAAAATTGATAAATGCTTCTGCAGCTTCCTTGTTCTTAGACGTTTTTGGAATAACCATAGCATCAAAAAACAAATTTGTACCTTCTTCTGGGATTGCATAGTCCAAGTCCTTATTATACTCTGCAGTAAAAATAGCTTCCCCAGAATATATAACAGCTAATGCTGCTTCTTCGCCTATCATCTTGTCTTTTACCTGATCCATTACATATGCTTGAACTAAGGGGCCTTGCTCTACTAAAAGAGCCTTAGCCTCATCCACCTCACTCTTATTTTTAGTATTCAAAGAATAACCCAACTTCTTAAAAGCAACTGCAAAGGAGTCTCTTACAGAATCCATCATGATAATTTTACCCTTATACTTGCTGTCCCATAAAATATCCCAAGAAGTGACTTCATCCTCCACTAATTTGGTGTTGTACAGAATCCCCAAGGTACCCCACATATATGGCACAGAATAAGTATTGTTCGGATCAAATGCTAGGTTTTTAAAATTGCTATCAATGTATTTTGCATTTGGAATATTATCAAAATTCAAAGGCAAAAGTTCATCTTCAGCAATCAATTTTTCAATCATATAGTCGGATGGTATCAGGATGTCGTAATCCACAGCTCCGGATTTGTATTTAGCATACATAGCTTCATTAGAATCAAAAGGCTCATAAACCACCTTGATACCTGTCTCTTTAGTGAAAAGTTCTATGGTGTCTTCCGCAATATAGTCACCCCAGTTATAGACATTGATGGTTGTTCCGGCTAAAGGCTTTTCGGGATTAGTCTTTGCATTATTTCCACAACCTGTCAATATAAGCATTAAAGCCGCTACCAGCATAACAGTTTTTTTCATATATTCATTCCTCCTAATTTCTTGGTTTGTCTTTCAGAACGTTTATTTATGATCAAAAGCAATATCATTATTGATAGAAAAAGCACAGTGGATACTGCATTGATTTCAGGCTTAATCCCTCTTCGGGTCATAGTATAAATGGTTATAGAAAGGTTTGTCACTCCCCCTCCGGTTGTAAAATAACTTATAACAAAATCATCTAAGGAAAGGGTAAAGGCCAACAAAAAACCTGTAATAATGTTGGGCATTATCTCCGGAATAATCACCTTACGTACAGCCTCCATTGGATGAGCTCCTAGATCTAGTGCTGCTTCATATGTGAATTTATTCAAAGAACTAAGCTTTGGCAATATGCTCAATATAACATAGGGTATATTGAAGGTTATATGGGCAATCAACATTGATGCAAAACCAAGCTTCAAACCAATAGCTACAAAGAACAACAAGAAGGCTATACCCGTAACGATATCTGCATTCAACACTGGCAGATAGGTCACATTTAAAACCACTGATTTTGCCCTTTTTTTCATCACATGAATACCAATGGCAGCAAAAGTACCTATTATTGTGGCTATGATGGATGCTAACAACGCTATTATCAAAGTATAATAAAGAGCTTTAGAAATCACCGGATCATGTAGCATAGTTTTATACCATTTTAATGTAAAACCGCCCCACTTGGCTCTAGATTTTGAGTCGTTGAAGGAAAACACCATCAAAGTTAGTATTGGTGCATATAGGAAAATAATAATCAGACCTAAATAGAGTCTTTCAACACTCTTTTTTACCATACACCTGCACCACCTTCCATTTCACCATCATTCCTTTGTAGTATACCCATAGAGATCAATATGATAATCATCAATACAAAGGAGAGGGCTGCCCCAAATCCCCAATCATAGGTCATCAAAAACTGTTGCTCAATCATATTGCCTATCAAGTTAACTTTACCGCTTCCCAATAAATTAGGAATTACAAAAGATGTCATAGCCGGCATGAAAACCATGGTGATACCGCTCATAACGCCAGGCATACTCAGAGGAATAGTGACTTTCAACAATCTCATTGCATCATTAGCACCCAAATCATACGCTGCTTCCATAACGGATTTATCGATTTTTGCCAGTGCATTATATATAGGCAATACCATAAAAGGCAGGAAGTTATAAACCATGCCAAGTACAATAGCCTTTGGTGTCCCAATAATATCTAAAATAGGCAAATGCAAAGCTCTCAAGATTGTATTTATAAGGCCATTATTGGTCTCTAACAGTGACAACCAGGCATAGGTTCTGAGTAAAAAGTTCATCCACATAGGTAAAATGAAGATGAATAACATTGCTGAACCACCATTGCTGCGCTTAACCAAAATCAAAGCTAAGGGATAAGCTAACAATAAACAAATCACAGTTGATATAACAGCATATAATAAAGATTTTCCAATTGCCACCATATATATGCTGTTAAAAGACTTCATGATGTGTTCTAATGTAAGCCTAGTACCACTTGAGTCACTTATTGTAAAAGCATAATAAAGAATCATCAATAGAGGAATGACAATGAAAAGTACCATCCAAATCAGATATGGGGTAGCTAACCATTTTCTATTCATGTACCCGCCTCCTCCATCTTCTTCATAATATGGATATCAAAAGGATCCACATTTATACCCACTTGCTCACCGGTTTTAAAATTCTTCGTATTTTGTATTACCCATTCAAAGCCTTCTGTCATTACACAGGTTTCGTAGTGAACGCCTTTAAAAATACAGGAGGTCACTTCTCCGTTTACTGTCTTTTCTGTTGGTGCTAATAACTTGATATCTTCAGGTCTAACAACAACATCCACCATCTCATCGACGGCAAAACCTTTATCCACACAGTCATAGATATGACCAAAAATCTCAATTACTCCATCCTGCCTCATGATACCCTTGATAATGTTGCTCTCACCTATAAAATCCGCAACAAAAGCATTTACCGGTTCATTATAAATATCCTCAGGTGTGCCCATCTGTTGTATAATACCGTTGTTCATAACTACAACCGTATCACTCATGGTAAGAGCTTCTTCCTGATCGTGAGTTACATATACAAAGGTAATTCCCAGTTCTTTTTGAAGGGTTTTCAATTCATATTGCATCTCTTGACGCAACTTCAAATCCAAAGCACCAAGGGGTTCATCCAGTAACAATATTTCCGGTTCATTAACAATCGCTCTCGCGATGGCAACCCTTTGCTGTTGACCACCGGAAAGCTGGTCAATGTTTCTCTTCTCATATCCACTCAAATTAACTTGCCTTAGGGCTTTTTGAACCTTTTCCATGATTAGCTTTTTATCCATCTTCTTGATGTTTAGCCCAAACGCAATGTTTTCAAATATATTCAAATGAGGAAAAAGAGCATATTTTTGAAACACCGTATTGATGTTTCTCTTGTAAGGCGGTACATCACTGATATCTTTTCCCTGATGCCAGACACTTCCTTCGTCGGGTTTTTCAAACCCCCCAATCAATCTTAAGGTTGTGGTCTTGCCGCAGCCACTAGGACCAAGCAAGGTAAGGAATTCATTCTTTTCCACATCCAAAGTCAGATTCTTTAAAACCACCTGATCATCGAAACTTTTTGTGATATTTTCCAATCTAATAATAACATTTTTCTCCACGGCAACCTCCTAAAAAGTTGGGGGCGTACTGACCCAAATCACTTGCGCCTCGCTCATTCCAACATTCTCTATATAATGCTTCATTGTCGACTCAAAATAGAAGGACTCTCCTTTTTTAACCCGATGACACTCACTGCCTATATGGACATCTATGGTTCCTTTAACCACATAGCCAAACTCTTCTCCTTCATGGGGTTGATCCTCTAAGGACTTACCACCCGATAATATAGTCATACGAATTGGTTCCATAGCATGCTTCTGCGCATTAGGCACAACCCATTCGATGGTGTTTTTCAACTCATCATCTGTTTTACTGAAATAGTCCTGTTGTTTGAAAACAATTTGTTTGTCCTCAAAATCACTGAAAAAAGTCTTCAAATCAGTACCAAGACACTGAAGTATATCCACCAATGTCGTAATAGACGGAGAAGTAACATCGTTTTCAATCTGGCTGATAAAGCCTTTTGACAACTCTGCACGATCAGCCAACTCTTCCTGCGTCATTTGATTGGTGATTCTAAGTTGTTTGATTTTTGGTCCAATCTCCATAATTTCACATCCTATTCAACATTAGATTGATTTTTAAATTAAGTTTAACTAAACAATTAGTTTACTTTTAGTAAACTTCTAATTTTAATTATATGGATAAAAATTTTTTTGTCAAGAAATTTTTTTTGTCTTTTGACCTTAGCAAAAAACAGTAGAACTGAGCTGAATAATTTTTAGTAGCTATAGGACATCCTGTTCTGAGACACAAAAAATGACCAACTGATTATCTCAACGGTCATTTCTTGCATCAATTTTTAAAAATAATTTATTCAACAATAAAAGGAGGATCTAGTATCCAATCTTGCGTTTAAAGCATGTCAAAAAAGCTCATTTGGTTACTTTGCGGAAGTCCCCTCAAGCAGCCGAATTTCTCAAGTGAATCAATAGTTGAATTTCCAATTTTAGCCCGCGTCTTTAATTCATCTATTGAACTAAAGGGACCACCCTCCTTGACAGCTTTAAATATACCTTCTGCGGCGACATTTCCCATCCCGGATATACTATTTAAAGGTGGCCTTAAGCTATCCTCCTCTATAAGGAAATTGGTAGAATGGGATTTATGTAAATCTATTGGCAAAAACTTAAAACCTCTTTCGTACATTTCCAAAACCAATTCCAAATCATCATACATATCTTTGTCCTTGTTTGCAGCTTGATTGCCCTGCATTTCGATTTCCTTCATCTTTTGCTTAACAACTTCCTTTCCATTTATCATAAATTCTGCATCAAAGGCCTTTGCTCTTATTGAAAAATAGGCTGAATAATAGGCCAAAGGTATATGCACCTTAAACCAAGCTATTCTAAAAGCCATCATAATATACGCTGCTGCATGCGCCTTAGGAAACATGTATTTTATCTTTTTACAGGAATCTATATACCATTCGGGCACCTTATGTTCCCTCATCATAGCCTCATATTCGGGCCATTTTGGTTCCTTTAAAGCTTTTCCCTTACGAACCGTCTCCATTATTTTAAAGGCAGCATTTGGTGGAAGACCTTTTTTTATGAGGTAAACCATAATATCATCTCTTGTACAAACTGCTTCACTTAATTTTACTGTACCTGCGTCAATCAAGTCCTTTGCGTTTCCAATCCATACATCGGTACCATGTGAAAGACCAGATATACATATTAAATCTGCAAATTGCTTTGGCATTGTATCTAACAGCATTCCTCTTACAAACTTTGTACCAAATTCAGGAACACCGAAAGTGCCTACCTTAGAGTTAATCTGCTGTGGGGTTACACCTAAAGCTTCTGTAGATGAAAATAAAGACATAGTCTTTTTATCATCCATAGGTATAGTTTTAGGGTCTACGCCGGTAATATCCTGAAGCATTCTAATCATTGTCGGGTCGTCATGCCCAAGAATATCGAGCTTCAATAAGTTCTGATCTATTGAGTGATAGTCAAAATGTGTTGTTATTATATCTGAATCGGGATCATCGGCCGGATGCTGTACCGGGCAGAATTCAAATATTTCTCTTCCTTTGGGCACAACTATTATTCCTCCGGGGTGCTGTCCTGTAGTTCTTTTTATACCAGTACAGCCTTTTGCAATTCTCTCAATCTCAGCCTTATTAATTTGGATATTCTTTTCCTCATAATACTTCTTAACGTACCCAAAAGCTGTTTTATCTGCTATAGTACCAACAGTCCCCGCCTTAAAGGTTGTACCCTTTCCAAATATGACTTCCGTATATTTATGCGCCTTTGCCTGATATTCTCCGGAAAAGTTTAAGTCTATATCCGGTTCCTTATCTCCATCAAAGCCCAAAAAAGTCTCAAAGGGAATATCTATTCCATCCTTTGCAAGCTGTTCGCCGCACACAGGACAAGGCTTGTCCGGCAAGTCAAAACCATTGTTATAGCCGTAATCTGTAAAATCCGAATATTTGCAACCGGGACATCTGTAATGAGGCGGCAGAGCATTTACTTCCGTGATACCTGTCATATATGCCACTACAGAGGATCCGACTGATCCCCTTGAACCCACCAGATAACCGTCCTCATTTGACTTCCATACCAACTTTTGAGCAATTATATACATAACTGAGAAACCATTCTTTATTATAGAATCAAGTTCCCTGTCGAGTCTTTGCTGAACAATTTCCGGCAAGGGATCTCCATAAAGCTCATGAGCCTTTCCAAAAGTAATATCTCTAATTGTCTGCTCACAACCTTCAATATGCGGTGGACATTTCTCTGGTGAAATCGGGCTTATCTGTTCACACATATCAGCTATCTTATTAGTATTTATCACTACCACTTCATAAGCCTTCTCCTCTCCTAAATAAGAAAACTCTTCAAGCATTTCACTTGTGGTTTTTAAATATAAAGGAGCTTGTTTATCTGCATCATCATAGCCTTGACCAGCTTCAAGTATTCGCCTGTATATCTCATCCTCAGGGTCTAAAAAGTGTACATCTCCCGTAGCAACTACAGGCTTATCTAACTTTTCACCAAGAGCAACAATTTTTTTATTTATTTCCTTTAAGTATTCCTTGTCCGGAACTTCTTCTTTTCTTACAAGATAATCATTATTCCCTAAGGGTTGAATCTCAAGATAATCATAGTCTTTAGCAATAGCTTCAATTTCGTCCTCGGATTTTCCAAGTAAAATTGCCTTGTAAAGCTCTCCTTCGCTACAAGCACTACCAATTATTAAGCCTTCAGAGTACTTTCTATATAAGCTCTTTAATATTCGCGGTTTTTTGTAAAAATAATCCAAGTGCGAATAGGATACAAGCTTATATAAATTCTTAAGCCCAACATAATCCTTTGCCAATATTATTGCATGATGAGTCCTAAGCTTTTTATATTCTTCCTTCTTTGCTTCTTCATTAGAACCATATACATCAATATCTTCAAGAGTTTGTGCGCCTCTTTCCTTCAGCATTTCAAGCATGATATTAAATACCTTGACAGTAGTATCTACGTCATCTAAAGCCCTATGCGCAACCTCAACCTTTATACCGAGGCTTTTAGCTATTCTTCCTAATTTATAGGTCTTATAATCGGGGAAAAGTTCTCTAGCTAGGGATAAGGTATCTAAATATGTAAATTCAAACTCATACCCTAATTTCTTCGCATTATGCTTTAAGAAACCAATATCAAAATCGGCATTATGAGCCACTAAAACGCTATCTTCAATAAACTCCAATATTTTAGGAAACACCTTGTCTATAGTTTCTGCATCCTGCACCATATAGTCAGTTATATTGGTAACCTCCACAACTCTTGCGGGAATGGGTTTTTCTGGGTTAACAAAACAGCTGAATTGATCTATTACCTTTCCATCCTTAAGTTTCATAATCCCTATCTCAGTAATTTTTTCTGTTACTGGGGAAAAACCTGTAGTTTCTAAATCCAGAACACAATAAGTAGTGTCAATGCTCTGTCCTTTAATATTTGTTACGGATGGTTTTTTATCCGGTGCCAAATATGCCTCAACACCATATATAACCTTCATGTCGGGATTGTTTCTTCCAAGGAGTTTATGGGCCTCAGGATATGCCTGTACCACTCCATGGTCTGTGATAGCAATTGATTTCATGCCCCAACTCATAGCTCTTTTAATTAATGCTGAAGCACTTGACATAGCATCCATCTGACTCATCTGTGTATGCATGTGCAATTCGACTCGCTTAACCTCTGAATTATCCTGTCTCTTAGCCTTCTTTAAACCATCTATTTCAACTATTGTATTGGCAATAAACTCTACTTCACCGGAAAACTTACTGTTACTGGCATTTCCGGCAAGTTTGACACCTTTTGCTTTTTTAAGTCTAGATAAAACATCTCCATCCTCACCAGGCTTTATGAAAGCTTTACAAGTCATAGAACTAAAACCATCATATAGGGCAAAGGAAATTAAGGTTTTTCCGCTTTTTAATTCCTTTGCTTCAATATTTGATATTTCCCCGGCTATTGCTACTCTTCCCTCTTCGGGAATAATATCAGTAATTTTAATGACGGATTCTTTAATATTGGCATTTCTACCAAGTATCAGTGGTGTATTCTCTTTCTTTTCATCGTTTCCTGTAGTTTTTTCTATAATTTGCGGTGCTTCCTTTGGTGTTTCATATGTAACCTTAGCTTGTTCCTTGACAATCTGCTTTTCCCTATCACGTTTATCCTCTATAATCCTTTTCAATTCTTCGGTGCACACTCTATCAACGAAATTTATCCTATATTCTGTGCCATAAAGTTTTTTTATTTCCTTAGCTATTTTTTTATCGTAACCCATACTTGTCAAAAGGCATGCTGCTGCAATTTTGAAATTAAAATTTATAGTATTATCATTAACTTCAAATTCGGTATCTTTTATAACTGCTTTTAATAGAGGGTGTTTAGCTGACATAGAATATATAATATCTTTAATTTCCTTTTCTATAGGTTTTTTATCTATACCCTCAGTATATTCCACACTAATTTCCGAATCATTTATAGAAAATCTTTTCTTTATAAAGGTATTAAGACCTTCAATCTCCTTTACATTTATGTACTTATCAGAACTTAGTTTAATCTCCAGCACTTTACTTTTCTTCTTAAGTATCGCAGCTTGTACAGTTGCTGTGCTTATGTTGCCTTCTACTTTATAATCACTGAAAATTTCGTTTATTTTTCTTAAGTTACTTTCCAAAGTTCTTCCTCCAATGATTCAAATATATCACTATTATATAAGACCGTCTCCTATTTGTCATGTATGAAAATGTTATAACTCTTGCTGGTAAAACAATGAAAGCCACTGAAATCAGTGACTTTACAATGTCATTTCTTACACCAATAAGAAATTTTATTTTAAAAAATACAGTCTATAACTTTACATTGTCATTCCAATAATCGCTTGAAATAACAAGGCGCTCACCCGATAAGTCAAGCTTTCGGTTTATATCTTTTACATAACAAAGCACTTCTTGTCGAATATAATCACTGATTTTTACCCATTCTATCTTCCAATCGTCACTCCCTTTTTTATAGAACTCAAAAGATTTGATGGAAGACTTTTTAACCGACATAGGCAGATAAACATTGAAAGAGTCAATATCTCCCCTTTCAAAATCATTGTGCCAATCTGTATTAAGATAAGCCCTGTATTTGTCATTGCTATATGGATTCGAGGGATCACTGTTGTCAAATTTTATCTCTAAATATACATTATCATCGGTACCGGACCATAAATCATTACTTGTTTTGATCACTACCTGAAATGCTTTGATGCCTGAGTCACCGTCTCTATTCACAAAATTATCCATATAGGTTCTATCAAACGGGATAAGGCTCCATTTTGATGTAACATTTCGGTTAAAGCTCTGATGAGCCATACATATTCCGGTTCTGCGATCGCTTACAGTTACGTATTTAGGTTTCCAAGCACTTCCACCTTCTTTTTTTATGTAAAAATTTTTAATTTCATTATAATCTACAGGATTTCGAATTTCAAAGGAATATGTATCGAGATCTCCCATTTCAAAATCATTGTAAAAGCTTTTATCCAGCATCTTTTCCACATTTCCCTGAGTTGTCTCCATTTTAAATATAACATCTCCGTCGGTTCCCGAACCGAAATCATTGCTAGTTCTGATAGTAACCATAAGTCCCGATATAGTATTCATTCTCGTGACCCCATCTTGTAATTGGCTATATGCCTCCTCAATATGGGCTAAGACACCTATGTCAATGATTTTTCCACTAGTCAGTGTTACATTGGATGCTTTTGCAAGCATAATGCCGGTTCTTACATCAATTACATATATATTCTCTGCAATCCATTGATCCTTGCCTGCAAGACGAAGCGTAAAAGAATTTATGCTTGATAAGGGTACCACCGATGGCAAAATATAATCCACATGCGCACAACTTCCCGGCATTTTCAGCCCCATCATTCCACTATTCAGTTGTACTTCATAGCCCTTATCTGCCGTTTCTGTCATGTTACGGCTTGTTTTCAAACCGAAGAACACCTTGCTTGTAGTACCTGAGTTTGCTGACTTTGCAGTCGTAACAATAATCCTAATCTCGTGCAACGACCACTGCAAGGTATGTTCCTGAAGTTTAATCTCCGTTTTTTTGTATGCCAGCTCACCTTCCTTTGGCTTTTCATAATACCTGTCAATTATTTTATTAATGTTGTCAGTTCCGATAAGACACAGTTTTCCCATGTTCAAGCAGCGTCTAAATTCAAGAAACGGTTGATCAAAGCAGTCCTTCTTTCTCCAGAAATTGCTCCACTCCTTCTCCAATGTTTGCTGAAGATTATTCAATCCCAGCGAAAGAAACAACTTTGAAGGATTAATAAAATGCTCCACAATGCTATCCATGGCCTCATCATAATCATCTATGTATTTTGGATCTCTGCCGGTTATATATGCTGCAATGGGACGAACATAAGGAAAGAGTATTTTCTTATTAATCCACTCCTCAACCTCTTCGGATATCACATCAAAGGGAGGTATTGAAAGATCAGATATTACATCTGCTGCTGAAGAAACAAATTCCCACGTATTCCTTGCTTCTTCCGAACTACACAAATAATTTGCCAGCAAATCTATAAAATCCGATTTATAATCAGACCATGCAGTCGACACACCTTTGTCAATCATTCTCTGTGTGAATTCGCCCCAAGTCTTCAACCACATCTCTATATACTCTTCTCTTTCCGTTATATCACTAAGAGATACTGATCCTCCTTCAGCATTCTTTTCGAGTAGCCTTTCATAATAAAATACAAAACGCTCTAAAAAGTTGAATTCTGTCAGTTCTCCCGGTGAAAAATCGGGTTTCCCCTTCAATACATTTGTCTCTTCAACCGCATCGCGTGTCGCAAAACAAGTGCGAAGGAAGCTTATAGGGATATCAATATGGAAATCATCCTCCCGATTTTCATTGCTTATCAAATTATCGAGATGAGTTTCTATTGCGAGATGTATTATGATAATTCTGACTTTTTCAAATATGGGATTATTAAGGCTGATTTTTCTCCAATCATCAACCGCATATATGATACTAGAGATTTCAGGGAAAGGACCGCCAGCATAATCATTGACATAATCGTGAGTAAACATATCACCTGCATAATGTATCATATACCCCAGATAAAAAGCCAATGCCTCATTAAACTCATTATCTCCCGGAGAGTAGGTTAAAAGCTTCTTCTGCATATAAGGCAACCATTTGCCGGAATCCTTCGGATGTATCCAAGACTGCCCTTCAAAAATATCAGGAAAGAAGTCGGGGCCTACTGAACCGCCGCGAAAATATGTGGGACAATTTTTTATAGCTTTATAAAACATATCCGGTATTTTATAACGCTTTTTTACCGTTCTGCCCTCCTCATACTCTTCAAGTAAAAGGTACCCATTATTTTTTATTAGCTCATCTCGAAGAAGATTTGCTGACAATATATGTCCTTTTGCTTTCATATATCCCACCTCCATTTATTAGTTTTTTTACTTATCTAACCCCATTAGTCTTGCAAAGAAATTGTTTTTGATTCCGTTATTTTTATTAAACCAGAATTCTTCATTTTCCCACTGTCTAAAGCCCTTTCTATCCGATTCACGTTTGTTGCCATCCAAGCTGTACAGTGAATCAATCACCTTAGAATCGAGCGGTATGCTTTTTGCACTTGTCGATTTCTTGTTATCTAGGGTGTTCCCCCTATTTCGAAGCAATTTCTTAACTGTTTCAATTTCCTTATTGCATTGCTCACCACTTGCAAATCCCATACTGTTTGCCAGCAGTTTTCCATTTCGAGCAAACACGTCAAAATAATACCGGTTGTTTCTTTTGCATACCACTACCGAACCGGCTTTGTCTAAAAGAACACGTTTCAAAATCAAAATACCATTAGTAGCACTCCGGCGACTCTTATACGAATCTGATTCCATAATCAACTGTCCCTCCGGTGTATGAATCGTAAAATAATAGCTACCTGCGGTTCTTTCTTCTCTTACAACTCCAACCCAATAGCTCATAATGCCTCCTTTCTGCCTTCTCGGCAAATTAGGTACGATTGAAATATAAGTTCATTTTATTTCATTGCAGGAATGCTCCTATAAATTAATGTTTTGTTATAAGCTAAATTACTTAGAAAATAATATTTCTTATTGCTTGAATTTATTATTTAAAAAACTAAATTATTGATGGTTAACAAATTGAATTGCTTATTATGACTTTTCTTAATAACAAAAATGATAACTTTATTTTACCATAATCTTCTTTTTAGTGAAATACATTTGTCAAAAATTTGGTTAAAATATTTCAAAAGTTCTTCCTCCAATGATTCAAATATATCAATATTATATAAAACAGTGTTCTGTTTGTCCTGTATGAAAATGTTATAACTCTTGCTAGTAAAACAAAGAAAGCCACCGAAATCAGTGACTTTACAATGTATAAATATTTGAGTTTTTTTATATTTAAGATTTGGGGAGTTTGTTTTATATTTTACATCAATAGGAAATTTTATTTTGTAAAAAAGTGCCTTTCTCCAATTCATCGAAAGCTTTATTCAACTCTTCCTTTGTGTTCATAACTATAGGACCTCCCCAAGCTACCGGTTCATTTAGGAGTGTCGAACTTATAAATAAAACTTGGGCATTATCATGTGCTGCCTTGAGCTCTACATAGTCGCCAAAGGTAAGTTTAACAGCTGTCTTTTCCTTCACAAGCTCTCCACTTATAAATGCTTCCCCTAAAAGGGTAAACATCATAACAGAGCGCTCTCTTTCTGTATTCAATACAATAGATGCCTTTGGGTTGAGGTGTAAATCGTAATAATCTAGCGGAAGATATTTGCTTATATATCCTTTTCTTCCTTCAAATTCACCGGCAAGAAGTCGCAACTTGCCATTTTCTAACTCTATTTCTTCAATTTCAGAATTCTTGATACTGTGATAAGCCGGAGGAACCATTTTATCCTTTGCAGGAAGATTAAGCCAAAGCTGTACGCCAAGCAATCTTTCAGATGCCGGTAGTTTTTCTTCGTGTAAAATACCCGAACCAGCTGTCATCCATTGGACTTCTCCTTCACCGATCGTATCTTCATTGCCTAAGCTGTCCTTATGCGTCATATAACCACGATACACATAACTAATGGTTTCAATTCCTCTGTGTGGATGCATTGGAAAACCTGCTGTATAATCATCGGGGTTTGTACTATCAAAGGAATCAAGCAATAAAATCGGATCGTATTGCTGAACAGTTCTAGTTCCTAAAACTCTGACTAAGCTTACACCTGCGCCATCCTGTGTTCTATAACCTGTAACCTGTTGACTAATCTTTCTTTCCATATACTTTTCAACCTCTCTTTCTAATATTAGGTGATTCCAAAAAAAACAATTGGTCAATGGGTGTTTCAAAAAAGTTAATTTGCCCAATACATTCATTTTAAATTTATCTCATTTGTAATAATTAAACAATTTCAGCTCTATTTTTTCTCATACCCCACCTTGTGAAATTAAAAATACTGCATCTATCAAGTCATGTTATTCATATTGATAAATGCAGCATTTTTGATTAAGAGTATAATAATGGTTTATTTAACTTCAGCTTTCCATAACCCATGTAGGTTGCAATAAGCATACACTTCTGAATTCTCCTTGTCACAAAAAACTGCTTTAGGCTCATCTGTTGGAGATAATGAGATTCTTTCAGTTCCTTTATCGCTCACAACAGCAATCCATTCAATATAATGATCTGAAGTCATAGGATGAAGCACCGATCCGACCTGAACGATAATTTTTCCATCTTGCCTTACAGCAACCGGAACATGCTTTTCCGTAGAGGCATCTGTAGTGTTTGCTTTCATTTCTGTCATTGGTTGGCCACAGCAACTTAACTCTCCACCACCATTTTTAATCAGACCTACAATATTGCCACATACCTCACACCTAAAAAAAATTACTGGTTCTTTCATATTTTTCGTTCTCCCTTCAAAGTTTTATTTAGTATTTCACTTAACATATGGCAAAAATAAATATCCCTACCATATTTCTTATTAAGGCCATTTCAAAAAATGCAAATCAAACTTGTTGAAATAGCAATTTATGATTTTTTAAAAATGAACTAATCTATCCATACGAATTACTTTATACCCAACTATATGTCGGCTCAAACATTACTTTTTTTAATACATTCTTGTGGAATATGGCTTGAATTTCGAGTATAATTATAAATACAAATTCTCATAGTATTACAATAAGGTGTTATATGTGCAGAATAAATTGTAAAAACAAACAGAAGAGGGTATATAATGATAGAATTAGGCAAAGTCCAAAAATTAGTAGTTGTTAGAAGCACGCAGATTGGAATGTATATAAACTCAATAGACAATAAAGATAAGGATGCTATTTTACTACCTAATAATCAAGTAATTGAAGGAACTATCATAGGCGATGAAGTAGAAGTATTTGTTTACAAAGATTCAGAAGACAGAATGATAGCAACTATGAAAAAACCCATGCTGACAATTGGAGAACTAGCGATATTAAAAGTAGTTGAGACAACAAAAATAGGTGCATTTCTTGACTGGGGATTAGAGAAGGACTTATTTCTACCTTTTAAGGAACAAATGGGTACAGTTAAAAAAGGCAGCACGTATTTGGTGGGAATGTATGTAGACAATAGCAATCGATTATGTGCAACAATGAATATATATAATTTTCTTAGTACTGAGTCGCCATATAAGCAGAATGACAAAGTCAAAGGAATTGTCCATAGCATAAGTAAAGGAATGGGTGTTTTTGTTGCTGTGGATAATAAGTATTCAGGTTTGATCCCTAAGAAGGAGCTATATGATAGCTACGCTGAAGGTGATATTGTAGAAGCAAGAGTCAACAGGGTCAGGCAAGACGGAAAATTAGAGTTAAGCTTAAGAAAAGAGGCTTACAATGAAATCGAAGATGATTCACAAAAAATAATGGAAAGATTAAAATCAAACGGGGGTACTCTACAAATTAATGATAAGAGCACACCGGAGCGGATTAAAGCTGAATTAAATATTAGCAAAGCTGCATTTAAAAGAGCTGTTGGTAGACTCTTGAAAGAGGGAGCAATTGAAATTACAGATATAGGCATTAAGCGGACGTGGTAACACTGGTCAATTGCCATTTAAAAAATCATCAAGCCCAAAGCCTGATGATTTTTTAATTTTGCATTAAACATCTTCTAAACTAAAAATCTAACCCTTGCATTTTTAGTTTAGAAATCATAGAGCTTTCAGCCACTATTTTAGACATATATGAAGTCAAATATTGTTATATCAATATACCCTCACATTGAGGTATGTTTCATTAGTATTGGTATTCGTAGATGTCCAAATTCCAATTAAAACATCATAATTACCGATTTTTTTCATATACTTATCAATTTTGTCTTCTGTTGCAATAAGCTTCCAATCGTTACCCTCCTTAAACTTCCTCATAACCTCTTCTTCAGACATACCTTCAAAACCAATGGCTTGACCATACCTCTTCCCATCTTTTATATAATTCAGATGATTTTCCACTATTTCAGAATCAGTTGGCCATGGAGCCAAATCATTGTATTTATCAAAAATTTGTTTATTATATACTTTTCCATCGTCAAACACATATATTTTAAGCGATCTCATATCATGCCATTCATTCAAACCATCGGTATATTTTAAACCAAGCCATTTGTCGGTACCGATTTTAGCAATATTGTAGTAGAATACGTCTAAATTTATATCTCTAAGTGAATTTTTTACTTCTTCGTCATGTGTCGAAAAAATATTATCAGCATACTTTTCAAAATCTTCTTTTTGTGTTATTTCAAGTTTGTTTTTTTCTATATCATATAAATAGTTCGGAACAGGGTTTTCAGGATTTTTATATATTCTCTTTATAATTATATGCGTTCCCTCTTTATTAACTAAAAGCTCTCTGTAGGAATCTCCTTGAGTAGCAGACATATCAATTGAAATCAAATCTAAAACCCGGCAGAGTGTTTCTTTTTCAATATCGTAAATGGCAATTCCCCAATAATCAGAAATTACTGCGATTTTATCCGAAGCATATTCTATATGAGGCATATCTGCACCAAATTTCCTTAGAGCAATTCTTTTAGCCAACTCTTCGTCTTTTTCAGGAAGTTCCCACAATTCTCTTGATTTAGTATTATCGCTTTCGCTTATTTCAGGCATACTACTAGTCTTTTTATCACATGAAATAAACAAATTAGACATTATTAATAGCAGAACAATACCAGCTATAAATCTATATCCCTTCTTATACTGCCTTTCATTTAAAATATTGGTAAACCTTCTTTTCATTGTTTTTACACCTCCAAATATACCTGTTGCAAGATACACCTTGCTTTTGGTTCTTGTTTTAGCTGATTCAAGTATAATTTTTGTATATCTTTCCTTATACCCGAAATCTTTGTTTTTCACCACTTCCTCATCACAGATAAACTCCAAGTCCTTATTTGCTTCATTAACCATAAAATGTACAAATGGGTTAAACCAGTGGACATCTTTTGCAAACATAAGTAGCAATTTGTAATGCAAATCATGTCTTTTATAGTGTATCAGTTCATGCCTAATAATAATTTCAAGTTCTTCTATGCAATAGTTTTCATGAGGAATATATATTGAAGGCTTAAATATACCTGCAAGCATTGGGGTATTTATTGTCCTTGATACATACATTTTGATTTTCTTATTCATATTCATTTTAGTTAAGCTGTCCAAAAGTACTTCATTATATTGAGCATTACTGATTAATAGACGCCATCTCAAAAGTCTTCTTTTAAATAAACAGTATTTAAGTATATCAATCCCTATAAAAGCAAATACGCCTGATAACCACAATATAAAAGCTATTTGATGGTTTGATAATGTTCTGAAAACATTTGTATTTTCAGTTTTTATTATTTCTTCTTTATCGATGGCATTTTCTAAATACTGGCTTGTTATATTTTCAATATTGTTGCTTTGCTCCTTTGTAAATGTATCAAAGGGATGCTCTGAGCTTTTATTCTGAAAATTTTCATCTATTTCAACTTCCTTATTTCTTATACTTTCCTGAATTGTTACTACATTAATTGATAAAGAATTCAAAGAGATATCCAGCGGAATTAACAGTCTTATAGCCAAGATCAGCCATATATAATATCTCCACTTGGTGGTATACCGGTTTTTGGATAGAGTGTAAATAAGATGAGTAAATACAATAAATACTGCTACTATAACAGATAGCAAGCCAAGGTAATTAATAAATGCCTCCATAATCACTTATCCCCCTGCTCAATCTTTTGATCTAAAAAATCTCTTAGTTCAACTAATTCCTTATTATCTATTTCTTTTCCATCATAAAGTGTTGCAACAAATTTTTTAATTGAGCTTTTATATAGCTTTTCTAAAACTGATTTCGCTTCATTTTGGATATAGGTATCTTCATCTATAATAGGTGAATAATAGTTATTTTTTCCAACTCGGTCAATTTTGACAAAACCCTTTTGCTCTAATCTCGATAAAAATGACAATATGGTTGTTGGGGCAAGCTTCTTGTCCCCTAGTCTTTCTTCAATATACGTCCGGGTGACAGGTTTTTCTGAACTCCATATAATTAACATTATTTGCAATTCAGAATCAGGTAATCTTTTCACTATATTCAACTCCTTCTGCAAATGTAGAACATAATTACATTCTACATTTGCAGAAGTTAAATGTCAATAGTAAATACTTTAAAGGCAAAATCACTTAAAAACTTCTAGGGATTGAACAATTAGACTATCCACAACAGTAAAGAGCTATATTGAGAAGTAACAACAAATACGTTATAATATTACCAGAAACACACATGAAACAGTATATGGTTCAAATCACAGACAAAACTCTTTCAAATTTTGTACAGTTCCTGCGATATAGCCAAACATTTACGTGATTCCTGAATACTAAGTGTAGCAGTGTGGAGAAGTCATCAAAAAAATATGCGATTTGAGAGACTATGAAAAGAGGGGGTATTTGTATGAATTGTACACACTGCGGTAATGAGCTTGACTCCGTAAGTGGAAAATGCAAATCTTGTGAAGTTGTAACAGGTATGGAAAACATAGAATGCGTGGTAGGTGAATATACAAACAAAAAGGCGGTTTGGAGTCCAAGGGCTATTAAGTATATTGCAATATTTTGCACATTGATACCTGGTTTAGTTTTATTTTCTATGAACTATGCAAGATTAGAACATCCCAAAAAGAAAAAACGTATTTTAGCATTAATTGGAATTACATCTCTATTTTTTTTAATGGCAATTTTGACACCTGAGAATCCAATAATTAATTATTTGTTTCTTGTGGCAAACATAGTAATAGCAATTTATTTCTCTAATGACCAAAAGGTCATGTTTGAGAACCACCTTCAAAAAGGTGGCAAAAAAGCATCTATTGTAATACCATTAGTTTTATCTATTATATTCTGTGTATGTATCTTAGTTTTATTAATTATAGCGGAAAACGAGTTACAAAAGCAATCAATTTTATAACATAATAATTACGTATAGTTCCTCTTTGGGTTTTATTTTTGTAATTCTTAACAAAAACGAGACTTTAAAATTTGATAAAATCAAACCGTTAATTTGTTTTTGGAAACTCAGACCTCATACCTATTAAGACCTGCCTCATATACCCAAAGTCCATTGAATTAATTTGCCCGTTTCCATCAACATCCGCCGCCAACATACCAAATTCAGATGGAAAACTATTAATCATTCCTAATAAATACATTCTTAAGTAACCGAAGTCAATTGAATTAAAACTATTGTCTCCATTTAAATCACCAATAACGTACTTGTCGGATATAGGAGTAGGTATAGGAGTAGGTATAGGAGTAGGAGTAAGTGTAGGAGTAGGCATAGGTGAATTTGACACTGAAGTGTTATATAGATTCGGGAAATTGCCTGACATATATAACAAAGTAAGCATTCTTAAAGAGTTTCCATAATAATCATGAGGTGCAGTATCCTTAACTTTCACAGTCTCATCAAACATTCTCTGACCAAAGCTCAAATCTACCCCTGTAAGATAGCTAGTAGCAGCTGTAGATACAAATGTAGCATTATGATATTGGCCAAGCTTTTGACCTGTTAAGGAATAACCGTCTACAATATTTTCAGGGCCAATATTTTTGAAGAAGGCAGAAACTTTGTCGGAATACGCTTTAGCTTTATCTGTACCATACCAGGAATAATCAAGTGCAATCCTCCATGGCATACGTGCTGCATCATAACTATATTCATACTTGCTTGCACCGTTCCATACTGCCAACCTCTGTTCTGTTCCATCAGCTTTACACCAATCGGGTACAAGCCCTGTATTATTATTGAATTTCTCTATCTGATCCAAAATTTCATAAGACTTGTCAGCTACTTTTAACCAATCCTGGTTACCTGTGAAATCTGCATAAATTCTATACCAAGCCGGAACAAAATAGCAGGGATTAAGGGCATCAGAACCTCCCCAATTTCCAGGCTTCAGTACATATGTCCCTGGCTCTACACAGTATCTAAACAAGTTATTTATATAGTTTTTTGCTTCCTGTTCGTAGTTAACAGTACCGTTCGAGCCCCATCTTTTATGCGCAAACACAAGTGCTGTTGCCATGTCTTCATCACCGTCAGTTGCAGCTCCTGTTGAAGCAACTTTACCATCTGCGCCAATGGACCAGTCCATAAGTCCAGTAGAATTAAAGTATTTCTTGGCGTACCTGTAAAGATCATCAAATAATTCCCTCTCATTAAAATAAACTGAGAGCAACATACCATAACCCATTCCTTCTGAACAAGATGTAAAATCCTGTGTTTCTGATGTTTGTACTCTTCTGTAACCACCTGCTCCACTTGTGGTTATACGACTGCTTTTCCAATCTTCCCATTCTCGGAGCAACATAGCATTAGTATCATTCTGGTCAGTTGCTAAAGATTTAATACCATATGGGTATCCGTTCGAATTTGGCAAAGAAGCTGCAGAAGCATCACATACACTAGCTAATGACGAATATGTAAGCATACTTACGACCACCAAAAACAATAAAATTCTTTTCATTCTTAACTCTCCCTTATAAAATAAATTAGACACAATTGCTCAATATTATAGTATTTTTTCTGACTCCCCCTTTTAAAAGACTTATAAAAGTATTGTAATAAATGTAATGCATCACCACTCTAAAACCTATATTTACAAGATACCATTAGGAAGCAATTTTAAAAATAACAAATGCAATATTTAAGTCACAAAACCCCCTAAAATCAGGTTTTTGAAATGGTATTTGATCAGTTTTTTTGAACCACCTAAACTCATACAATACTATTTTACTCTATTTAAGCTTATAAAACAATTGTTGTCCAAGACTCACCATTCACTACTGTATTGCTCTGGCGATTTGCCTTTTTTCTCTACAATAATAGGTTTTAAAGGTAAAGGCTCTTCTTTTTCAACCCCTGTTAGCTCAACTACAAATTCCCACATGTCTCCGAAATCAAAAAGATATATTAACTTCTGTCCTTTAAAAAGCCCCATTTCCATTATTGAAGTTTCTTCTGCCACCGGACCATCGTCATGTGCTAACTCGCAATAAATCGGTTTGCCGGTTCTTCTATTTCCGCCAATATAGAAGGCATAGAGGTGATCATCGTCAAAATCATATGCCTTTTGAATTGCATTGTGTAAATTACCTAATGTATGCTTACCCGACAGCTTAATTTTTCTCCATAGTGTCTTTGATAAACTCACTTTGAAGTAATACACTCCATTTAAATCTTCCATCTTAATTTCTTCAACTGTACTCCTTACAATACTATCTTGAAAAACTTTTTTAAACACCTCAAATGGTTCAATCTTTTTCTTTTTTAACTTTTTGTCTTCTGCTAAAAACAAATAACTCAAGTCTTTTCTATTCCAATACATTAAAGCTTCCTGACAAAGAAAGCGAGCTGTCCTAACTCCATGTTGGTTTGGAAGAAATGCACTTATGCTATCCTCGTATTTCCCTTTTGCTCCATCAATCAATTCCAGCTCGCCCATACCAAAAAAACACAAATGATGTTGAAATGCAGCTCCTTCTGAGTACATCCTTTCTGTTTGAAACTTTGAGTTTTTCAAAACAGGCTGCTGTTCTGAATTTGCTATACTTATAAGAAAGTTATAAAAAGCAGTTATAGGAATCCATCTATCAAATTTTTCTATAAACTCATACTTTGTCCAATAGGTTTGCAATAAGAATACATATTTCTCAGCTTCATTTAATGCAAGATAACTATCAAGCATTGGTGTTTTAACAAGTGCAGGTTTTCCTTTGCCATCGTTTCCTTTATAATATAGCCTGCCAAGCAATGCCAGTTCAAACATCAAGTCAATAACAGGATATAGTTCTTGAGTGTAATTTGGTGCATTAACCTTCTTTTGATTTACAAGCAAACTGTTTAGTTTAAATGAATCATTCTTCCCAAGAACCCCTAATTTTGCTGAAAGAACAGGGTGCTCGTTGTTTATAAATTCCATAAATATATTGAAATCACCTACACAGGTTGATATTTGTTTTTTATAAGTCATTTTCTATCTTCCTCTCTATTTAAACTCCATTTTGTATTCATTTTATAAGAACATATATTTCATTCAATTTTAAGTCAGACTTTCAGTAAAATCAAGGTTTAATTTTACTTGCATAATCAGACCTCTTTCGTCAGATACGCAGTAGCCTCCTGTTTCACTCTTAGCAATCATGCCATCCAATAAAACCAACTTTTTTGAAACACCCATTGACCAGTTATTTTTTTGGAATCACCTAAACTCATATAATATTATTCTACTCTATTCAAGCTTAAAAACAATTACGTATTAATATACTCTTTACTTATGAAAAAAACCACCCTCTGTTGAGAGTGGAATAAACATTTACCCTTAATAAAATTTAATTCAAAAATGATAATTCTCTTAATTCTTTAAGATAGCTTTGTAACTGCTCATCACTAAACTTTTGACCTTTAATTCTTACTACTTCCTTAATAATTTCTTCATCTTTTACTTTTACTTTTCCTTTTGGCTCTAATGATCTTGCAACAAAGTCTAATGTTGTAATTCCTTCTAACTCCAAAGCTGTTTTGTTACCGAATCTATCCAAAACAAACGCCACTTTCTCTTTTTCATCTTTAGAAAGATGCTTCATATTAAAATCAACATCTTTAATACTTATTGTGTGTGTAACACCCTGAGTATTAATTTCAATCAATTCCTCATTCTGTAGTATATGTAATATGTTATCAAGCTTTGAACTGTAGGGACCAAAAAAATGTATTGTATACCCTAATTCTAAATCAACACCTTTTCTCTCAATCAAATACATTAATTTTTGTACTGCTTTTTTCCCAAGCGTCCTATTTTCGCATATGTTTTTAAGTACTTGAGCATAATTCGCTAAATTATCCATTTCCATCCTCCTTCTGAATTCATGATAAATTCTAGCACTTAATTGACTCTGCAAAAGCAAGAACTTCATCACGTCTTTCTTTACATACATATAAACGTTCAATGTTTATTTTTTCTGTCAAGCTACTGATGATATGAGATTCATCAGAGATTGTTGTTGGCTGGTTAAGTTTTTTATTCAAAATTATAATTGCCTTTTCATTTTCTATATCGACCTTTACAGGTATTTTGTGAGGTATTTTATCTGCTGAATAATCCTCCAAAAAATATTGTTGCCCAAATTTGCTAATAATCTGCTTCTTTTGACTTTCAAAGTATTTCTTATCCCCTGGCTGTGGATGAGTTTTCGTCTCTAAAACACTTGTAAAAACAATACGTTCAAGAATAGCTTTGCACTCATTAACCGTATCTGATTTTTCCTTCATCAACTGTATTACTCTACTATCATCCCATTTAATATATTCATCAACAGAATCAGGATATGTGCGGTTTGGTAGAATTTTCTCTAATGCTTTTGCAAAGATAATATCAAAATACCTCCTTGTTCTGTGGAAATATACTTGCACAAACATAAAATATCTTGCAAGTACAAATTCTTCAAACGCCTGAACTCCTCCATGCTCAATTGCTAATCTAGGTATCCCGTCCTCGCAATATACAGTTAAGCAAGAAATTAATCTATCTAAATCAAATTTGCCATAGTTTACTCCACAGTATAGTGAATCTCTAAGTAAATAATCCATTTTATCACAATCTAATTCACTATCCATAAAACTATTTAGAAAAACAAACTCTGAATTTTCACCTGCGTCTTTACCACTATATATATTACAAATTAACTCTGGAGTAATATTATAGTTTTCTCCATACTTTCGTACATATTCCAAACCAATTTCATTTATATAATCAGCAATACAGGTTTCTTTAATTATCTTTTCCGTAAAGTCCTCATGCTTTAGCTTTCCAGAAAAAACTTTTTCAGATGCATGCGAAAAGGGTGCATGTCCCAAATCATGGGTTAGTGCGATAATTCTTAATATCTGCTCATACCAGTTTACCTTCTTCTCACTTAGGAACTCAGGGTTTTTATTTACTACTGAACGAAACACTTTTGTGACCAAATGCATTACCCCTAAGGAATGACCAAACCTTGTGTGCTCTGCTCCATGATAAACTAAATTCGTCATGGCAAGTTGCTTTATATTTCTCAACCTCTGAAAAGGAATCGAATCAATTATCTTACTCTCTATTGGTCGTACTTCAATAAATGCATGTATAGGATCTCGGTATTTCTCCAGTTCCACAGTAGCATCACTTCCTTAAAATATATTATCATAAAAGAGTTCCGAGAAACAGTAAAAGTTTTCTTGTCATTATGTCATTGTCATTTATTGTTCTGAGTTTATTTGCTTTATATAAAAAAGTCAGAACATGCGTTCTTGTCTAATTTTATATCATATTTCAAGTAAATTCAAGAGTAAAATCTTAAATCATGCTCTTGTTTTTCCGTCGATTATTCTGCATGATTCCTTCCAAACGTATCATCTTAATCCACTTTTCTAGTTTACTAATTATACTTATACTTTCCTGCTCCGCTTCCGCCATAAATATATTCTTATTCCATTTAGTAAACAAATTCCAAAATAGTTCAATACAAAAAGCAAAAATTTACCACAAGGGGAGCATATCAATTGATACAATCGGGACTTTAGTTTGTCATGCTTTTTCCAATTTTTCTTCTAGTGTTTCAAAATACTTAATAGCATCTTGTGATTTTTCAGGATAATTAAGCAAGTAGTTTGAATACTCAATTCTAAGTCTTCTTAAAAACTCTTCGTAGGAAACAATTATCTCTACATCTCTTGATACCGCAGGTTCGTTGATACATAATTTCACACCGGTTTCGCCAAAATACTCTTCTTCACCTTTTTTAAATACACTGGCTAATACACAACAAACACATTCTCTGCCATACCCTTCTATACCTGGTGTAACAAAAGCCTCTATCATCTTAATAAAATAATATTCACTTCTCATACAACCAAAATATATTTCAAAAAGATTATCCACTTCATTTAGGTTCACAGAAATCACTCCTCACATATAATAATTCTAGATTTCAATACTCAGTCAAATATTGCAAATATCGGATAGAAGTTTTTTACTTTAATCAATTCTTGTAGCTGCCCATAAAACAACTCACCTAGACGAATCTTTTCTGCAAAATCACTGATTTCTGTTAATGTCTGATTTATACTTTCATTAGCAACAGAAAAGGACATCTTGATAAAATTCAATGTGTCATTTCCGAAGTTCAGTTAATAAATAAAATTGTGCCTTGATTTAAGTTTAATAAAGTTTTTGCAACAGAACCTAATGAAAAACATGTATTTATCTTTATCTGTTTCTACTGTATACCAAGATCTGAGCATTACAGATTTTTTCCCATGTTCTATTAATTTCCTATGATAAAACCCCATCTTTATTTTACTTAAATCTTTCCACCAATTTCTAAGGTGATTTTGTACATTTTAGTCTATTTTTATTTCCTGATGGACTTTTTGAAGTGGACAAGGATTTATCAACCAGTTCG
>JAEZUI010000114.1 GCA_023421115.1 Bacillota bacterium
CCACGGATGGCATTTTTAGCGTCTCGCGACAGGATGTCGCATAGACGCGTGCGAAAATTATCAAGCTGAGGTACGATTTTTGCGTAGCAAAATATCGTTCATCTGTCTGCCGAATGGCATCCTACAGCTTCTATGCGAAGGTCACGTAATGGAGTCGTTTGACACTAAAACAATAGGCCCCCCTTACTTCCGGTTCCAAAATCACCCTACCCCCATTTTAAATCAACAACTCATGAGTTTTAAGTCATAACCAAGGCTAATTTCTTGATACAGTACATATAAATAAATGCGTCCTTAAAAATAACTGGCTTGTTGCCATCTCAAAGCATTAGATTCCAGAAGCTTTATAGATATTTTAAATCACCTCAAACAAAAAAGAGCAAGGTGCTAACTCACACCTTACTCCTTCTATTTATTAGCTATAATACACTTAAATCTCAACATTAGGACGCACTTTTTTATGCACCCTACTATGTCAATAACATTACTTAAAGCTTGAAAACATGCCTATTTCTGCCCTAAATCGCCTTCCTTCTTTACAGCCGCCTGAGCAGCAGCAAGTCTTGCAATCGGAACACGGAATGGTGAACAAGACACATAATTCAATCCAGATTTATGGCAGAACTCTACCGAAGATGGATCTCCACCGTGCTCCCCACATATACCAAGCTTGATATCAGGCCTTGCTTGTTTGCCAAGCTTTGCAGCCATTTCAATAAGTTTACCAACACCAGTCTGATCAAGTCTTGCAAAAGGATCCGATTCATAAATCTTTTTGTTGTAATACTCTTCCAAGAAATTTCCTGCATCATCACGGCTGAAACCAAAAGTCATCTGTGTAAGGTCATTTGTACCAAAAGAGAAGAATTCAGCTTCTTCTGCTATTTCATCAGCAGTAATAGCAGCTCTTGGTATCTCAATCATTGTTCCAACCTTGTAGTCTAATTTAACTCCAGCCTTCTCAATAACTTCATTTGCAGTCTTTACAACAACATCTTTAACATATTTTAGTTCCTTAATATCTCCGACTAATGGAATCATAATTTCAGGTATAACACTCATACCCTGCTTATTTACATTAATAGCTGCTTCTATAACAGCCCTTGTTTGCATTTCTGCTATTTCAGGGTACGTAACCGCAAGACGGCATCCTCTATGCCCCATCATTGGATTAAACTCATGAAGATCTGCAACTATACCTTTCAATTCTTCAAAAGACATTCCCATCTCTTTTGCAAGCTCAGCAATGTCTTGATCAGCTTGCGGAAGGAACTCATGAAGCGGAGGATCTAGGAATCTTATAGTTACGGGATGACCCTTCATTTCCCTGAATAACCCTTCAAAATCTCCCCTTTGAATTGGAAGCAGTTTATCAAGCGCTTTTCTTCTTTGTTCTTCAGTCCTTGCAACAATCATTTCTCTCATTGCAGGTATCCTGTCAGCATCAAAGAACATATGCTCTGTACGACAGAGACCAATACCTTCTGCACCGAACTTAAGTGCTTGTGCAGCATCCGCTGGTGTATCTGCATTTGTTCTGACCTTTAGTTTCCTAAGCTCATCTGCCCAAGCCATTAAGGTTGAAAAATCTCCTGTCATTTCAGGATCAACTGTTGGCAGACTCTCACCATACACATTACCTGTAGAACCGTCAAGAGATATCCAGTCTCCCTCAACATACCTTTTACCGTTTTTATCAATAAAGTATTTTTCTTCTTCATTTATTTTTACATCATTACAACCAGCAACACAACATGTTCCCATGCCTCGCGCAACAACCGCTGCATGTGATGTCATACCGCCACGTCCTGTAAGTATTCCCTTTGAAACATGCATACCTTCGATATCCTCAGGAGAAGTCTCAAGTCTTACAAGCACCACATTCTTTTCTCCATTCTTGTATGCATTTACAGCATCCTCAGCCTCAAAATAAACTTTGCCTGTAGCTGCTCCCGGTGATGCCGGCAATCCCTTTGCAACAGGTACAGCTGCTTTTAAAGCTTTGGGTTCAAAGTTAGGATGCAGCAGTGCATCTAGCTGCTTCGGGTCAACCTTCATAATAGCTTCTTCCTTTGTAGCCATTCCCTCAGAAACGAGATCAACTGCTATTTTCAATGCAGCTGCAGCAGTTCTTTTACCGTTTCTGGTCTGGAGCATAAACAGCTTACCTTTCTCAATTGTAAACTCCATATCCTGCATATCTCTATAGTGGCTTTCGAGTTTTTGGGCTATCTCTAAAAACTGATTATAAGCCTCTGGATTAATTTCCTTAAGATGATCTATGGATTGAGGTGTCCTTATACCGGCAACAACATCTTCTCCCTGTGCATTCATAAGGAATTCTCCATAGAGTTTCTTTTCCCCGGTTGATGGATTTCTGGTAAATGCAACACCCGTACCGGAGTCATTACCCATATTTCCATAAACCATCTCCTGAACGTTAACTGCAGTACCCCAGTCACTCGGAATATCATTAAGTCTTCTATATACTATTGCTCTAGGATTATCCCAAGAACGAAAAACCGCCTTAACAGCTTCCATTAGCTGCGCTTTAGGCTCTTGTGGAAAATCAAATCCCTTTTCTTTCTTGAAGAGTTCTTTATATCTTTTTACAACTTCTTTTAAATTATCGGCTGTTAGATCAGTATCAAAATGTGCTCCATTCTCTTTTTTAACAGCTTCGAGTATCTTTTCAAACTTTGGCTTATCAACTTCCATTACTACATCACTGAACATCTGAATAAATCTTCTATAACTGTCATAGGCAAATCTCTCATTACCAGTAAGCTTTGCTAAGCCTTCTACAACAACATCATTAAGTCCCAAATTTAAAATGGTATCCATCATACCTGGCATGGATGCTCTTGACCCTGATCTGACAGAAACTAAAAAAGGATTGTTCGGGTCACCGAATTTCTTACCTACAGTAGCTTCAGTAGTTGACATCATTGCATAAATCTCTTCCTCAATTTCCTTTGCAATGACCTTACCATCTTGATAATACCTTGTACAAGCTTCCGTAGTGACTGTGAAGCCTCTTGGAACAGGAAGGCCTAATCCCGTCATTTCTGCTAGATTTGCCCCTTTGCCTCCAAGCAGGTTCCTCATTGAAGCGTTTCCTTCTTTAAAAAGATATACGTACTTTGCCATTAAAAAACCCTCCCATTTGCTTTTTATGTATCATTCATGTGCTATATACAAGAAATGTATATTTAAAATATACTTTTCTTTGTTTTAATAGGTGGACAATTCTGGGAACTGCTTTTCTGACCATACTAATTATAACATACTTAAAAAATTTTTCATTACTTTTTTTCAAAAATATCAAATTATTAGACCATTCCAAAAAATATCCTATAAAATGTTTAAGTCCAAAATCCCATCAAATCAGATTTCTTGAAATGGCAATTTCAAAGTTTTTTGTAATCACATTACTTAAATCTTCTGCGGATAAAAAGCCCTTAATAATTCTCTCCAAAAAATACGACAAATATTCCAATCCTTTAGGCCATTTCTAAAAAAGTGGGCCCCCCAATTTGGGAAACCCACTCTTATTAAAAATCAAACCTGTTTTCAAAGTATTTATCCAAATCTTCAATCTTAAGCCTAACCTGTTGCATACTATCCCTGTCTCTGATAGTTACACTTTTATCTTCTAATGAATCAAAGTCGAAAGTTATGCAGTAGGGTGTACCTATCTCATCCTGCCTTCTGTATCTCTTACCTATACTTCCAGTCTCATCGTACTCACAAACATACTTTTTAGTGAGAGCCTCATATACCTTGAAAGCGTCATCGCCTAATTTTTTTGAAAGCGGAAGTACAGCTATCTTTATCGGTGCAATTGCAGGATGGAAATGAAGTACAGTCCTTACATCTCCTTCTGCAACCTCTTCTTCATCATAAGCTTCGCAAAGGAAGGCAAGTGTTACCCTGTCTGCTCCAAGCGAGGGCTCAATACAGTAAGGAACATATTTCTCATTAGTAACAGGATCAAAATACGAAAGATCATCTCTTGAATGCTCCATATGCTGCTTTAAATCATAATCAGTCCTGTCAGCAATACCCCAAAGCTCTCCCCACTCAAACGGAGATTTAAAGGGGAATTTAAATTCAATGTCTGTCGTTGCATTACTGTAATGTGACAGTTCTTCTTTCTCATGGTCACGCATTTTTAAGCTATCTGCTTTTATTCCAAGACTTAAAAGCCAGTTATAGCAGAAGTTCTTCCAATACTCAAACCATTCTAAGTCTTTTCCCGGTTCACAGAAAAATTCAAGCTCCATCTGCTCAAATTCACGGGTCCTGAAAGTAAAATTGCCCGGAGTAATCTCATTTCTAAAGGATTTACCTATCTGAGCTATTCCAAAGGGAATCTTTTTCCTTGTAGTTCTTTGTACATTTTTAAAATTTACAAATATCCCCTGAGCTGTTTCAGGTCTTAAGAATATCTCAGTCTTTGAATCCTCAGTAACGCCTTGATAAGTCTTAAACATAAGATTAAACTTTCTGATATCGGTAAAATTGGCAGAACCACAACTAGGACATTTTACGCCTTTTTCCTTGACATATGCAATAAGCTGTTCGTTTGTCCAGCCGTCAACTTTAACATCAACGTGATTCTCTGCGTTCCAGTCCTCAATCATCTTATCAGCTCTGTGGCGAGTCTTACAATCCTTACAGTCAATCAATGGATCACTAAATCCACCAACATGCCCTGACGCCACCCAAACCTGAGGATTCATTAGTATGGCACAGTCAACGCCAACGTTATAAGGGCTTTCCTGCACAAATTTCCTCCACCAGGCTTTTTTTACGTTGTTTTTAAGTTCAACACCTAAAGGACCGTAATCCCAAGCATTTGCAAGGCCTCCATATATATCTGATCCCGGATATACGAAACCTCTGTTTTTTGCAAGCGCGACTATCTTCTCCATAGTCTTTTCAAATTCCATTTTAAAATGCCTCCTTAGCAATATCAAAATTATTTAAAATAACTTATTCAACATTATCAGTAAAAAACATTATATTATTAGAAATGGCCATTGACCAGTTATTTTTTTAAACTACCCAATATATATTTTTACCTTACAAGCACTTATTGTCAACATTATTTTTTTTAAATATTTGTAGTGCCTCATCTAAAATTTTGTCTCCCGCTTCTGCCTTGCTCATAATCGGAAGATCAATTATATCCCCATTTCTTCTTATGATCTTTATTATATTTGTATCGGTGCCAAATCCTGCACCTTCCTGTGTAACATCATTAGCAATTATCAAATCCAAGTTCTTTGCAGCAAGCTTTTCACAGGCATTATTAACAAGATCATTGGTTTCGGCACTAAACCCCACCAATATTCTATTCCCCTTCATTTTCCCAAGTTCTTTAGCTATATCCGGGTTTTTAATCAGCTCTATCGTTAATTTCTCGCCCTTCTTTTTAATCTTTTTCTCAGCCATTTGAGCACATCTATAATCAGCAACAGCTGCAACCATTATCAGTATATCAAATGCCTCATAGCTTTTCATCACTTCATTAAACATCTCATCAGCTGTTTTGACTCCTACTCTCTCCACTCCAAAGGGAGTTTTAATATTAACCGGGCCCGATATAAGCTTGACCTGAGCACCTCTTTTGCTTGCTTGGGTTGCTATGGCATAGCCCATTTTCCCCGATGAACGGTTGCTTATATACCTGACAGGATCTATAGGTTCCTGTGTGGGACCTGCAGTTATCAAAATTTTTAGCTCTTTCAAGTCCACTTTACCACAAACAAGTTCCCCGACACTTTCAACAATAGACGAAGGTTCGGGCAGACGACCGCTTCCTATAGTACCACACGCCATAAGGCCTGTTTCCGGTTCTAAAAATATATATCCCCGCTCAGTAAGCTTTTTTATATTCTCCTGAACTACAGGATTTTCATACATGTTGGTATTCATTGCAGGTATGAATACAACTGGCGCCTTTGAAGCCATTATAGTAGTAGACAACATATCATCGGCAATACCGTTTGCAACTTTCCCTATTATGTTTGCAGTTGCAGGAGCAACCACAATAATATCAGCTTTTGTAGCAAGGGATATATGTTGTATATCCCACTTAACCGGATCATCAAACATATCTGTTATAACAGGGTTGTGTGAAATAGACCTAAAGGTCAGAGGAGTGACAAATTTAGCTGCATTTTCAGTCATAATTACATTTACATCAGCATGGAGCTTTTGTAACCTACTTACAACTTCAACTACCTTATAGGCAGCTATGCCCCCGCACACACCGACAACAACAGTCTTTCCCTCCAACATATTAATCCTCTCCATCAATTATTATTAATCGCTTAAACCCTTATTATAAGGCCATTTTAAATAACTTCCTCAAAAAATAATAAGCCCCTTTTCTCTTAACACTATAATAGGTTTAGTGAGAAATCATAGAGGCGGTATTATTCCATATCTATAAGATTGAAAAACGCATAAAGATTTACTTTATTCCGCTCTTTGTCCTGATGTATGTAATCTTCTGCTCATCAATTTCATTAATCGCAATAGTTACCGGCTTTTCAGAATCACATTCAGTAAGCTTATGCGCTCCTTCTGTAATCTGTCTTGCTCTTTTAGCAGCTGCTACAACCAGTGTATATCTGCTGTCCACCCTGTCGAGCAAGGAGCTGATACCAGGCTCAATCATTGTCTGTTTCTTGTCATTATTCTCTTTCATGAGTTTCCTACCTCCAATTTTGTATTATGTTACAACTTTCTGTTACAGAATTTGACCGGTTATATTAAGAAAACCTGTACTTTTTATGAATAAACTCAGATAATTTATTGATTTAAACGCCTCCAACTATTCCTATACTCTCAAGTATATTTATGTTTCTGTCAAACTTAAGCTTCTCGGAAGCAAGTATACATTTAATACTATTAACTGCTTCTTCAATATCGTCATTTACAACAACATAATCATACTTATCTACATATTTCATTTCTTTTATAGCCTTTTCCATGCGTTTTTCTATTGCTTCAGGTTTTTCGGTACCTCTTCCCTCTATCCTTCTTCTAAGTTCATCAAAAGAAGGTGGCAAAATAAATATAGATACACAGTCAGGATAAATGTTCTTAATATTCAAAGCACCTTCCACTTCAATTTCGAGTAAACAATCAAACCCTGACTTTATAGTATCTTCAATGCACTTTTTAGGTGTACCGTAATAGTTATCACAGTATTTTACCCACTCTACAAGTTCTCCATTTTTTATCATACTGTTAAACTCTTCATGAGTTTTAAAAAAGTAATTAACACCATCTACTTCACCGTTTCTAGGCTCCCTAGTGGTTGCAGAAACAGAAAACTTTATATAATTTTCTTTTTGTCTAATATTACTTAGGAGTGTGCCCTTACCAGTGCCTGATGGGCCTGAAACTACAACTAAAAGTCCCTCACGGAACATCACAGTTCCCCCTTATCCTTCTGTTATCTCTTCTTCTTCAGCAGGAACATCAACTTCCTTGCTATTCAACCTGTGTGCTACTGTTTCAGGCTGAACTGCGGATAAAATAATGTGATCGCTATCGGTAATTATTACCGCTCTTGTTCTTCTTCCATATGTTGCATCTACAAGCATCCCACGCTCTCTTGCTTCTTGAATTATTCTCTTTATTGGAGCAGACTCAGGACTTACTATAGCAACTAGTCTGCTAGCCGACACAATATTTCCAAACCCTATGTTTATTAACTTCATTAAATATTCCTCCTAGTACTTATTCAATATTTTGAATCTGTTCTCTTATTTTCTCCAATTCACTCTTAATTTCAACGACAAATTTTGTTATATTTAAATCATTGGCCTTTGAACCAATGGTATTTATTTCCCTATTCATCTCCTGAATCAAAAAGTCAAGCTTTCTCCCGACCGACTGACCAGTTTTTAAAGTCTCACGAAGCTGATTTATATGACTTGAAAGTCTCACCAGTTCCTCATCAATACTGCACCTGTCTGCAAATATTGCCACCTCTGTTGCCATCCTGTTTTCATCAGCAACCTGCTGCTCCATCATTTCCTTTATTCTGTTTTCTAACTTATACTTATATTCTTTTACCACTTCAGGGGCTCTTATACCAATTTCTTTTACAATATTCTCAATAAAATCAGTTTTCTCCAAAATACTGTTTTTCAAACCTTCTCCTTCAATTTGACGCATATTGATTAAAGAATCAATGGCACTATTTAAAGCTTCACTCAAAAGCTTCCACATTTTTTCCTCGTCCTGTTCTGCTTTCTCAACTTTCAACACATCAGGAAATTTTGCAATAAGGGAAACAGATATATCATCCTGAAGACTATACTTGTCTTTAAGCTGTCTCACTGTATTTATATATGCCTTTGCAAGGCTTTCATCAATCACTATGCACTTCGCGTCCTCACTGAAATCATCAAAACTTATGAAAACATCTGCTTTTCCTCTTGATACTGACTTACTTACCACTTCTCTTACCTTATCTTCAAGAAATGATATTTGTCTTGGTATTTTTATATAAACATCACTGTATCTGTGGTTCACAGTTTTGATCTCAACAAGACACTCCATTCCGTCTGTCTGTGACTTACCCCTTCCAAATCCGGTCATACTTTTTATCATAATCAATTCATCCTCTTTTATGAATTTAATATAGTCTTATTCCAAACAATATGTATTATAACATAATTATCGATAATTTGAAGGGATTTTCTTAATATTTTTTGTGTTTTTTCCTGTTTTCTCTCATTTACTTAACCAAAATACTTTTTAGGAAATTCCCAAAAACTTTGCAATTACCTTTCAAAAATTGGATTTACATTTTTGCATATCAAAATAATGTTTTTAACTATTGTATAGATTTTTTTGAAATGTAGAAAAAAGCTGCCTTTATCTTATAGACAGCTTTTTCGATCTATAGAATTTTCTAAAAATAAATCTATCTCATTCCAAGTAAGATTTGCCTTAAGTAACCGAAATCAATGGAATTTACTGTTCCGCTGCCGTCAATATCGGCTCCCATATATCCAACATTAGGGTCGTCAGTAGGAAATTGATTTATTAACCCCAACAAATACCTTCTCATATGTCCGAAATCAATGGAATTAACTGTTCCGTTTCCATCGACGTCTCCCTTTACAACGGTATGAGTCGTAGGTGTAGGAGAAGGTGTCTTAACTTGAGTTGGTGTTGGTGTTCGCGTATCACTAACAGGTACAAACTTCCAATCTTGATTCGATCCGCTTACATCAGACCATTGCTGAATTGTACCACCATCATCGGTAGACCACTTATAGACATCAAGAATTTTTGCGCTGCTACGGTTTTTTACTTTGTAATAACCGTCACCAGCATCTATAAATTGCCACTGCTGATTGTTACCGCCATTGCTGTACCATTGAATTATAGCTCCGCCATCGGCACTTGAATTATCCTGAACGTCCAAAACATATCCGCTCGATGCACTGACTATCTTTTTGTAACCACTTCCCATATCAACCAGATGCCACTTCTGACTTGAACTTCCGTTGTCAGTCCATTGTACCAGTTGAGATGCCCGTGCGCCATCTCTTGCATCAAGGACCTTGCCGCTGTTCTTATTAACTATTTTATACTTTGTAGTATCTGAAATAGGTTCAGTAATAATACCTTCAGCAGCATTAATCTTTATAGTGCTGTAATAGGGCAATTCAAGACTTGTATCCGATTTAAACTCCAAAGGCAGCCAAACATATTGAGAATCGTTTACTTTTCCTCCCCATGCACCTGCCCATCTATCTCCAGTATATAGGTATGTAGTCTCCTTTGAACCTTGAACAGGTATAATAAATGCCGGTTGTGACTTATATGTAGTGGAATCTCCTAGATTATATAGTTCCGACCAACCACTGGCCAGATTTTTTGAATAGGCATATTTTGTCTGATTAGGACTCCATCCTGTACAACCCGATGTTATAAGATAGTAATAGTCATTTCTTTTAATCAGGCATGGAGCTTCTCTCTGCTTGCCCACATATAATTTGGTTTTTAGTGAAGCTATATTCTTATAGTCAGAAGTCAGTTCGTACAAGTGCAAATCCATGTTTTCATTGGAAGATGATATGAAATATCCTTTTCCGTCGGTATCAACAAATACATTGCAATCCCTTGACATATATCCGGGAAGGTCGTGATCTATAACCCCTCTAGTAGCATAGGGCCTAAAACTTCCCTGATATGTATATTTACCATCGGGGGTCTTACAATAGGCAACGGCAGCCCTTGCCTCACCATAATGTACTCCATTCTCCCAATGCATCCACATAACAAATTCTTTAGTCGATGCATTATACATAACTTTAGGCCTTTCAACGTTGCACTTATTGAGTTCCGATGCTGAATTAGGTGATAATACTTCGCCTCTGAATTCCCAGTTCACTAGGTCTTGGGATCTGTAGCATCTTACTCCTAAGAAGTAATTTGAGCTGTCACGATACTCTCCATACCAATAATAATAGCCTTCATACTTAATCATACCACCACCATGGGCATGTATGACGTTTCCTGATGTGTCTTTAAACTGATTTCCGTTTGTAATTGTAGCCTCAGCAGTCACAGATATTGATGGTATTGTGGTTGTAAGCATGGCTAGCAAAACAACCAAAGCAAGTGAAATAAACGACTTTTTCATAAAGAAATATCCCCCCATTTATATGCTTAAAACAAAATTGATATGATTTTTTCTTCATTTGATACTTAGCTTTGATTATTTTGTGATGAATTGTTCGAATAGAATACTGTATGTTTTTTTAAATTGCAGTTTCAATCGGCTAAATACGTTTTGTAAACTTTCGATGTATTTGTTTTTTAGAATTACTTAATTTAATTTGTTTGTTTATATAAATTATAGACTACATGGACAAAAATTACAATATGTCTTGTTAGTGATGTTATTTGTGTATACTTCAAGATATTTCGTCAATTCAATAAGATTCTCTTGGCTCTTACTTAAAAAAACTTGAGGTGACGGGCTATATAGATAGATTTCTTTTTTGGGGGGATGCGATTTGGGGCCTGAATGAAGGGGGGGTGCCTGTTGTTTTAGTGTCAAACGACTCCATTACATGACCTTCGCAAAGAATCTGTAGCCTCAGCTTGATAATTTTCGCCGCGTCTATGCGACATCCTGTCGCGAGACGCTAAAAATGCCATCCGTGGCATTTTTGCTTCAAATTATCAAGCTTTCGGCAACAGCTTCTAATGCTCAGG
>JAEZUI010000162.1 GCA_023421115.1 Bacillota bacterium
TAAGTATTGCTATAAACCTCTCAATACTTCCAAATACAACCCTGTGAATCATAACCGGCCTATGCTTTTCACCATCCGCACCTACATAGTTCAAATCAAATTTCTGGGGCATCTGGAAGTCAAGTTGTATAGTACCGCACTGCCATGTACGGCCTATTGAATCCTCAAGGTGGAAGTCAATCTTCGGACCATAGAATGCACCATCGCCTTCATTTATCTTATAACTCATTTTTCTTGCATCTAAGGCTTCCTTCAGAGCATTTGTCGCCATATCCCACTGCTCGACAGAACCCATAGAATCTTCAGGGCGTGTGGAGAGTTCTACATGATACTTGAAGCCAAATACATTGTAGAAATCATCTATAAGGTTTATAACCCCCAAAACCTCATCCTTTATTTGCTCTGGAGTCATAAATATGTGAGCATCATCTTGGGTAAAACATCTTACCCTCATCAATCCGTGCAGGGCACCGGAAAGTTCGTGTCTGTGAACCAAACCCAACTCTGCAAGTCTTTGAGGCAAATCCCTGTAAGAGTGTAGTTTTCTCTTATATACAAGCATTCCTCCCGGGCAGTTCATTGGCTTTATAGCAAAATCCCCTTCATCTATCTTGGTAAAATACATATTTTCCTTATAATGATCCCAGTGACCTGAACGATGCCACAAGTCTTCATTTAAGATTATAGGAGTCCTAACCTCCTGATAACCTCTTGCCTCATGCTCTTTCCTCCAATAATTTTCAAGAAGATTTCGGAGCATCATTCCTTTAGGCATAAAGAATGGGAACCCAGGACCTTCTTCATATATGTCATATAAGTCAAGCTCTTTTCCAAGCTTTCTATGATCTCTCTTCTTTGCTTCTTCTAGTCTGAAAAGATAATCATCGAGATCACTCTTTTTGGAAAATGCAGTTCCGTAAATTCTCTGTAGCATCTTATTTTTTTCATTACCTCTCCAGTATGCGCCTGCAACGGATAAAAGCTTGAATGCCTTTATTTTACCTGTAGCTTCAACATGAGGGCCTGCACAAAGATCAACAAAATCTCCCTGCTTGTAGAAGGAGATTATCTCACCTTCAGGCAAATCACGGATAAGTTCCACCTTATAGGGTTCCCCCTTCTCTTCCATGAATTTTATAGCTTCATCCCTTGGAAGAGTAAATTTTTCAAGCTTCAAATCCTCTTTTACTATCCTTTTCATCTCTTCCTCAATCTGAGCAAGTTCTTCAACGGAAAAAGGCTTTTCCACATCAAAATCGTAGTAATATCCATTGTCGATTGCCGGACCTATTGCAAGCTTAACATTAGGATAAAGATTCTTTACCGCCTGTGCCATTATATGAGATGCAGTATGCCTATAAGCATGTTTTCCACCATCATCATCAAAAGTAAGAAGACTCAACTTGCAATCTTCATTGAGCTCATATCCCATGTCTTTTACTTTTCCGTCAACCTCTCCCGCTAATGCCACCCTTGCAAGTCCTGCACTAATGCTTTCAGCAACTTCTTTAATGCTGATACCCTTATTATATTCTTTCACACTTCCATCCTTCAATGTTACTTTAATCATATCCACCATTCCTTTCAAAAATAATAAAAGTTCTTGGGCATCGAGCCCCTACACTTTTCGCTCTTTCATTCCAATACACAAGATAAAACTCCATGGGCATCTAAACCCTTAGCTTTTTCCTCTTTAACTTAGTTCGAAAGATGTGAAAATAAAAAACTCCCATCCCCTGTAAAGGGACGAGAGTCTTGTTCCCGTGGTTCCACCCTAGTTTGTACTCATTATGATTATAACGTAATCAGCGTTCCAACTCAGAGGTGGTCTTCAATTGATACTCCCTGAAAGTACTCACAGCCTAGATACTTTCTCTCTTATAGGTTCCTCTCAATTTACTCTTCTCATCACAGTCGGATTATCCATTAGGCTCTTTCAAAAAATAACCTATTCAATATTCAGGTCGCAAAACCCATCACGGAAACTTAATAGTTTCCAAACATATGAACATTATTTTGCTGTGCAAAAAATGTAAATCAAATTTTTGAAATGGCAATTGCAAAGTTTGTTTGAAACAACCTTATATATGATATAAATTATATATAAATAAGCTTTTATTGTCAATGCGGTTTAAACGTATAATTTTGTAATTATAAACATCTTAATTATAAACAAACTTAATTCTAATCAAATGTATATACATCTATATACATCTAAAAACTCTTTTCTATTCTGCATTGTCATGATATAATACATTTTGTCACATTATGTTGTATTTTGATATATAACAAAGCATTTCATGTTATTTTGCAATTCAACCTATTATTTTTTTAGCTATTAAAAACAACCAAAGGGGGCTTCATTTTGCTGGCTGTAAAGTTTTTATCCCTAACTTTAACCGGAGTAGCACAGGAAATTATTATTGGAGTATTCATGCTTTTAATATTCAATTTAGAGCTTCAATGGAAAAAAGTGTTTCCATATGCGATAGTCATGGGGTTGACCAGCAGTATTTCACTAACCTTTCTAGCACAGGCAGGTTCTATCATCCATATGGCTATATTTGTAATTATGATTTTATTGGCTCTCATGTTCTTTTATAAATTCAAGCTTCTAAAAAGTTTCGCAGCAATGTTTATGGTCTATTTCCTGAAAGCCATAGTTAATAGTTTACTACTTCCTATATATAAGTTATTTTTCAGATCTGATTTTAATGCAACAAATTATACTCTGACTGAGCACCTTATCGCCCAAGCACTCGGAATTGTACTTATTCTTATCATAGTGCTGACAATATATTTATTTAAATTTAAAATAGATATTCAAAATGATTTAAGTAAAAAAAGTGCTCTTACAGTTTTGATAAATGTAATATTATCACTTCTCCTTTTAGTTCCGAATTTTATATACCTTCAAAACCATATGGATTCCAGCTCTTTCCCCTTGCTTATATATAATTCGGTATCCCTAGTATTAATTGTTTTAATCAATACTTTTAACTTTATTAGATTTGGAAAAATTGAGTTATTGAAGCAAAATGTTGAGTTTCAAAATTTATACATAAAGACATTAAACGAAATAATAGACAGTTTAAGGGGCTTTAAGCATGATCACAATAATATGCTGCAGGTTCTTCATGGCTACATTTCTGTAAACGATATGGAAGGATTAAAGAACTTCCATAGTCAGCTACTGTCGGAATCAAGAAAAATAAATAATATTGCTCCCCTCAATTCATATATAAAAGATTATCCTCCAATATACGGGCTTTTATTGTCAAAAATATCCCACACCGAAATTAAGAATATATCGTTTACCATCACAGTAATGTGCAAGATTAAAATAGCTAACATAAAAATCTATGATTTTTGCAAAGTACTTGGAATACTATTGGATAATGCAATAGAAGCTGCTGAGGATACTGATAAAAAATTTGTTGAGTTGTCTATAAGAGAGAATTCCGATAAAAGCTCCCTTTTTATTGAAATAAACAACTCCTGTGTCGGAACTGTTGATACTACACCCATATTTAAAGACGGGTACACTACAAAAAAAGATCATACAGGATTTGGCTTATGGGATGTACAGAGAATTACCTCAAAATACAGAAACTTCAAACTGCATACAAATGCTATGGCAAACTACTTTTCACAAAAAATTGAAATTATATATAACAACACTAATGGATAACGACAGAAAACAACATACCTACTTAAATAACTTATGCAATACAAAAGAGCAGTAAATTTACCACTGCCCTTTTGTATAAGGCCATTTCAAAAAATAACCCATTGAATATTTAAGTCGTAAATCCCATCATGGAAGCTTTTAAGCTACCAAACACAGGGACCTTATTTCGCTATGCAAAAAATGCTAATCAGCTTTTTGAAATAGCAATTTCAAACTTTTTTAGGATTTACCTAAGTTGTTTAATCTGATTTTATCAATGATTTAGGTGCCTTTGGCTGGTAAGTAAAGAGCGGAACGAACTAATTTAAATGACGAAAGTACATTAAGAATTTAAATGTAGAATGTTTTTCACTAAACATGTTATATTACTATATTATAATATTCTATAATATTTTATCAATTCCTTCTTATTTTATATTTTTTTACATTTAATTCTGTATTTCAAAACAAAAGTTTACATTAGATATACAATACTATTTATAAAATTTTCACATCAGCTTACGTATATAAAAAACAACTCAAAAGACGAATTACTGTTTGGAGGTGACTATTTTATGAGAGTTTTTGAAATACCAAAGAGGAGAAACGCAGCAATTGCTGTTATGGTATTGGTTTTTATAGCAATTTGTGCAGTAATTATATCCCAAGATAAAGAAATAAAAAATACACTTAATCAACCTAATGAAAGTAATCCTTCAGCATCAAAATCTCTAAATTCAACAGTATATTCCGACAGATTTTTAGAACTGTTTAAAGACCTACAAACAAAAGGATATCTGAGTGAAGAAGGAGTGCCCTACCACTCAATTGAAACACTATTGGTTGAAGCTCCCGACTATGGACATCTGACAACAAGCGAAGCCTTTAGTTATATGGTTTGGCTGGGTGCAACTTATGGTAAACTAACAGGAGACTGGTCCTACTATAAGAGTTCCTGGGACTTGACTGAAAAATACATAATTCCCGGCGCTCAAAAAGATCAACCGGGCATTGATAAATACCCACCGAATAAGCCTGCTCAATATGCTCCGGAAGCAGATACCCCTAGCGGTTATCCCACAGCAGGCAGCGAAAATGCTCCAACCGGAATAGATCCAATAGCTGACAGTCTGGCTTCGGTCTACGGTTCTAAGGACTTATACCAAATGCATTGGCTTCTTGATGTAGATAACTTTTATAAATTCGGAAACCAAGGTGATGGTACAAGCAGATGCTCTTACATTAATACATACCAACGTGGTGTCCAAGAATCGGTTTGGGAGACAGTTCCCCATCCTTCCTGGGAAGACTTTAAATGGGGTGAAGGAGAAAAAGGAGGATTCTTAAGCCTCTTTGGCAGTTTTGGACAACCGGCAAAACAATGGCGTTACACATCAGCCTCCGATGCTAATGGAAGACAGGTCCAGGCATCCTATTGGGCTTATCTTTGGGCAAAAGAACAGGGGCTTGATGCAGAAATCTCAGAGTACTCCGATAAAGCAGCCAAAATGGGAGATTACTTGAGATACACATTTTTTGATAAATACTTTAGACCTATTGGTGTACAAAACGGTACTGCTGCAGGTACAGGTTATGACAGCTGCCATTACCTTATGTCATGGTATGCATCTTGGGGCGGCGATATAGGTGGCGCATGGAGTTGGAGAATAGGAAGCTCCCACTGCCATCAGGGCTATCAAAATCCCGTAGCAGCATATGCTCTATCACAGGAAGCTGCCTTAAAGCCTAAGGCACAAGGATCACAGGAAGATTGGCAGAAAAGTTTGAAGCGTCAACTTGAATTATATCAATACCTTCAAAGTTCAGAAGGTGCAATTGCAGGAGGCGTTACCAACAGCTGGGAAGGCAAGTACTCCAAATACCCGACAGACAAAAGTACTTTCTATGATATGGCCTATGATTACCAACCTGTATACCATGATCCTTCAAGTAATAATTGGTTTGGATTCCAAGCCTGGTCTATAGAAAGAGTCATGGAGTATTATTATCTTTCAGGGGATTCAAATATTAAAACTGTATGTGATAAATGGGCCAAGTGGGCTTTAGCCAATACAAAATTGAAAAGCGACGGCACCTACGAAATCCCTTCAACCCTTGAATGGTCCGGTGAGCCTGACACATGGACAGGTAAAGCAACAGAAAACTCCAATCTTCGTTGTAAAGTTAAGGACTATACAAATGATGTTGGTGTTACTGCTGCTTATGCAAAGGCACTGATTTACTATGCCGCTGCAACCGAAAAACATACCGGCACATTGCATTCCGAATCAAAAACTACAGCTAGAGAACTTTTAGATAGAATGTGGACGAATTATAGGGATGACAAGGGTGTTGCAGTACCTGAAGAGAGAGGAGACTATAAGCGTTTCTTTGATGAAGTTTATATACCTGAAGGCTTTAACGGAACAAACGCGCAAGGCGCTCAAATAAAAAGCGGCGTAACTTTTATCGACTTACGTCCAGACTATAAAAAAGATCCTGACTATTTAAAGGTAGAAGAAGCAGTAAAAAACGGCAAAAACCCTGTTATGACCTATCATCGATATTGGGCTCAAGCTGATATTGCTATGGCTAATGCAATGTATCATATATATATAGAACAAAAGGACGGGCTTGTTACTGAATCCTCTAAAACTGAAAGTTCAACCGATACAAATTCAAAGGACTCAAATACTTCAGAGAAAACAGACCATACACAAAGCACAGGCAATTACAAATACAAAAACAATATTCCGACCCAACCTAAGGCTACCGGTCCATACAACTATGGAGAAGCACTGCAGAAAGCTATATTCTTTTATGAGTGCCAACGATCGGGGAAATTGAGCTCTAGTACACTTCGTCTTAACTGGCGAGGAGATTCGGGTATGGAGGACGGAAAGGATGCAGGTCTTGACCTTACAGGAGGCTGGTATGATGCCGGGGACCATGTCAAATTCAACCTCCCTATGGCTTATTCAGCTACAATGCTTAGCTGGGCAGTTCATGAATACAAAGACGCTTTTAAAAACAGCGGGCAACTTGAGCCAATTCTTGAAAATATAAAGTGGGCAACAGATTACTTCATTAAGTGCCATCCCGAGCCAAATGTATACTATTACCAAGTTGGCAACGGAGATGCCGACCATGCATGGTGGGGGCCGGCAGAAGCAATGCCGATGGAAAGACCTTCTTACAAGTTGGATAAAGCTTCCCCAGGATCGGCAGTTACTGCCGAAACAGCTGCCGCCCTGGCTTCTGCGTCTATTATTTTTAAGGATATAGATGCAACATATTCCAAAGAATGTCTAAAGCATGCAAAGGAACTCTTTGAGTTTGCGGACAGTACCAAGAGCGATGAAGGGTATACTGCCGCCAACAGCTTCTATAAGTCCTGGAGCGGATTTTATGATGAGCTGTCATGGGCAGCTGCCTGGCTTTACATGGCTACGAATGATCAAGCCTATCTTAAAAAGGCAGAAGGTTATGTTAGTAAATGGGAAACAGAACCACAATCAAGCGCTATAAAATATACATGGAGCCACTGCTGGGATGATGTGCATTATGGTGCATCTTTACTACTTGCTAAACTAACAAATGGAGGAAGTAAGTACAAAGAGGCAACAGAAATGCATCTAGACTGGTGGACAACCGGCTACAATGGAAACCGGATAAAATACACGCCTAAGGGACTTGCATGGCTTGATCAATGGGGTTCTTTGAGATATGCCACTACAACAGCTTTTCTTGCATGCGTATATTCCGATTGGTCCGGTGCAGATAAATCAAAGGCAAAAAATTATATTAAGTTTGCGGAAGATCAGGCTAATTACGCTTTAGGAAGCAACGGTCGAAGTTTTGTTGTAGGGTTTGGGAAAAACCCTCCGGAGCACCCACACCATAGAACAGCTCACGGCTCTTGGGCAAACAGCATGAGTACACCTGAAAATCACAGGCATGTTTTATATGGTGCTCTTGTTGGAGGTCCTGATTCAACCGATAGCTATAAAGATGAGGTAAGCGATTATACCTGCAATGAAGTGGCGTGTGATTATAATGCCGGATTTGTAGGTCTGCTGGCAAGAATGTATAAAACCTACGCTGGTAGTCCTTCTGAAACCTTTAATGGAATAGAGGAAAAAACTGACGATGAATTATATGTAGAAGCTGGTATTAATGCTTCAGGAAGCAATTTTATAGAAATAAAGGCGATTGTAAACAATAAGTCTGCATGGCCGGCGAGAGTCAGCGAGAACCTATCTTTCAACTACTATATTGATTTGAGTGAAGTAATAAGCAGCGGTCACTCTGCTTCTGATATAAAGGTAAGTGCAAACTATAATCAGGGCTCAAAATTGTCTGAACTTAAGTCTTTAAAAGGCAATATCTATTATGTAACTGTTGACTTTAGCGGAACAAAAATATTTCCGGGAGGTCAATCGCATTACAAAAAGGAAGTACAGTTTAGAATATCCGCGCCGGATGGGACTTCCTATTTTGATCCGAAAAATGATTACTCCTATAAGGATCTTGCATCTAATTCAATAGTAAAGACCAAATACATAACTGTTTATGATAAAGGTATTCTTGTTTTTGGAATAGAACCGGACGGCAAACAAACTTCTTCAGGTAATACCATGAAGAAGAGCACTCCTCTGCCAACAAACAAAACAACAGCAGTACCAAATCAAACAGCACCAATACCATCAACATCCGTTGGTACCGGTTTAAACAGTAATACAAGTGCTTCGGGAAGCAGCGGTAAAGTTGTAGTTCAATATTCAAATGGTAATGCGGCCGATTCTTCAAATAGCATCAGTCCGAGATTGAAGCTTGTAAATAACGGCGGTTCAAGTATTAACCTTAAGGATGTAAAACTTAGATATTACTATACTATAGATGGTGAAAAGCCTCAGACTTTTTGGTGTGATTGGAGTTCTGCGGGTACTTCTAATGTAATAGGTTCCTTTGTTAAACTTTCTAGTGCAAAGAAGGGGGCGGATTATTATCTTGAGATAGGTTTTGCAGATGGGGCGGGTGCTTTAGAACCCGGGAAAAGTGTTGATATCCAGGCTAGGTTTTCTAAAAATGACTGGAGCAATTATAGTCAGTCTGATGATTATTCCTTTGGTTCGTCAGCTTCGGATTATGTAGAGAATGGCAAGATATCTTTGCATATTGCTGGTAAGCTTGTATGGGGGAAGGAGCCTTAATTTGGGTAAGAAAATCAAGGGTTAGTACCTATTGTTTTAGTGTCAAACGACTCCATTACGTGACCTTCGCATAGAATCTGTAGCCTCAGTTTGATAATTTTCGCACGCGTCTATGCGACATCGTGTCGCGAGACGCTAAAAATGCCATCCGTGGCATTTTTGCTTCAAATCACCAAGCTTTCGGCAACAGTTTCTAATGCTCAGGTCAAGTAATTGCGTCATTTGATACTAAAACAGGTTTGTAGCGTAATATGCTTTCTTATACTGATTTGTGGGTATAACTTTTTAATATAAGGTTATTACATTTTTGTACACATTAAAAAAAAGACAGGGTATGGCTTTCGACCATACTCTGTCTTATTTTTATCGTCTAGTATCAACTTTTGAATTTACATTAAAGATGTGCATTCTTTGAAACTTTTCAACTAATCATAACAACTTTAGTATACCAATTACAATTGCATCACAGATCAGTTATCTAACATTTATCCATTCTACATATTTAAGATAGCTTGTCGGGACTTCAAAACCCGATATTGCGGGATAAAGGAATATAAACATTGCAAGAGTTATTGCAAGATAGCTGTATATAAATATGGTAGATAGCAAATAAGCAGTTTGTCCGGCTGATTTGCTGCCAAAGTCTCTTGCTACAATCTGTGGTAAATCTTCTCTCAAGAAATTCAATACATATACTATACACAGTATCAAAAACGGTACAGATGTAAAGAAGTGATAAATAAATATGCAGCGACTTACTCTGAACCATGGTAGATATTGGAAGGCAAAAGCTACCAGGAACGGTACTGCTCTTTTATCTTTCTTTGCAATACTTATTAGTATTACGGCAAAGGTACATACAATTCCAAACCAAAATATTGCCGGATTACCCATGACATACATTAGTGAAGTTCTGTTTGGAGGAAGACTCATATTCCTGTATTCAAGCAGAGGCTTCTTAATTAATGGCCAGGAATACGCAGGTGATGCAAAGGCGTGATCATCCTTAAGGTCTGAATGATAATCATACATATTTACCTGGTATCTCCATACTTCACCAAGGTCATGTCCTTCACCAGGAAGAGTAATTATAGGTAAATAGGATGCTGTATATAGTATTATAGGAATTATTACAAAGAATATAACGCAAGCTAAAGACGTCATTACAAAGTGATTTTTGAACCAACTCTTTATTTTTTTCTGTCTTGCTCCCGCTCCTGTTTTTTTCATTCTCAGAAGCTTATTGTAGCTTCTGTATTCCATTATCTTTGAAGTGAAATAAAGAACAGCAAGTCCACCTCCTGCATATACGGCAGTCCATTTACTTGCAGATCCGAGTCCCCAACATATTCCTGCCAACATTAAGGGCAACAGACTCTTCTTAAATCCGGTCTCATAGGACTTGTTTACAAAACTGTCATACATGAAGTAATAGGCTAAAAGAACAAACAAACCGGCATAGGAATCAATTGTACCTATTCTTGTTTGCGCAAAATGCATACATTCAAAAGCTATAAGGAAGGCACTTATAAAACCATATATTCTCTTGCCAAATATCTTCTTTCCAAACAAATACATAACCGGTACCATGGCTACACCAAAAAGGGTTCCCATTATACGCCATCCAAAAGGATTCACCCCAAAAATGAGCATACCTAAAGCCATTATAACCTTTCCGAGAGGCGGATGTGTAGTCTCGTATGGTTCCATCCTGTATATGTGCTCAAAGGCAGTTCTAGGATGATATATTTCATCAAAATACGTAGAATTCATAAAGTTATTTTCATAATCTCCAAGGTTCTGTTCGTCAAAGAGATTCTCGATTGTGCCCCTGTCGTTTTTACCTAAATTTAGCGTTTCAAGAGTGAAATTCTTAATAGGTTCATTACTTCCCTTTTCAAAAAAGACTATCTCATTTAGTGTACCACCGATTTTCTGCACCCTTAACCTCAAAGTTTTCGCCCTAAATTGTGTGTTTTCAGATGCCCACATAAATACCTTATATACATCTTGGTTTATAGTGGTTACAGGTTCGTATTTGCCATCATCTTTTAAGTACTCAACCCTTAATGAAATATCTCCCACACCATTGTAAAAAGCCACCTTTGAGAATTCATATTCACGGTCAAAATTTACTATGATAGTACTACCTAATCCAGAGGGCTGCCAAAAAGTCTCTGGAACATTTGTCCCCCCTAAATTGTATAGTGCAACAACAGTATAAACGAGAGTTAAAGCTCCCATAGCAATCAAATCTTTTTTATCTATTTTATGAGCTTTTGGATTCGAAATGTCTTCTATGGGGGTTTTGGATTTATTCTCTTGATCATCGTCTGATTTTGCAGCTTTACTCTTCTTATCTGCTTTACCTGACATAAAGAATACAAAAAATGTAATACCACCAATAGCAACTGCCAATGCAGCTATCAATGCTATGATCCATCCCTTACTATCTGATTGATCTGCTGGTTCGGTCGGTTGGTTGTTTTGCTGAGGATTGTAAAAATTATTTATTGCAGCACCGTCAGGAACATCTGAAGTCTCTTGAATGGATAAGTCATCAAAGTATGCAGTCCCTGTGCTTTCGCCACCATGCCCTCCAACCCCGGCAGTAAATTCCAATGTCTGCTGCTGTGGACCTGTTCTTCCAAACAATTCAACATAAGTCCAGTCATTTGTCCCCTTAAGTTCCGGTGTAGAGATAAACATACCATAAATTGAAAGAATTGCACCCTTTCCCTGTTCTGATACATTTTCAGTTTTTATCCATCCGGACATTTTATACAATGTATTTTCCTTTACGCTAACCATTTGACGGATTCTAGAATCATTTCCCGCACTATTGGTTATTCTAGCACAATTGTTGCCTGAATAGGCTTGTCCCGGCGTATTATCTAAACTAACAATGGTTGAAGTGTTATAACTCCATTGGTCCCAAAAGGCAAGGTCTGAATTACTTTCTTCAAACCCGGGATTTAGAATCTCATTTACACCTTCCGCATAGGCAGCCCCAAATTGAATAAACATTAGCGATAAAACAAATAGGGCTGCAATCAGCTTCTTAAACATTTACGCGACCTCCTAGATTAAAATTAAAAAATATTGATTATAAATCTCTCGAAAAATACTTTATATTTATTTTTCTTTACGAGAAATTATGTACATCTTTGTTTTTAAGGTATAACTCTTAATGCAAATTACTTATTAGATTAAATATACTTTATTGGCTCTGTACTTTTTCTTTCTTTAAAATCAATACCGTAAAATCATTTAAAAGGCTCTAATCTAATTATATATGCTTTGCTACTATGTATCAACAAATAAATATCTTTGAACCGATTATTTTTAAAGATAGCCTAATGTAATTTCCCTATATACAGGCAATTGATTTTTATAGCTTTAATAAGTATAAATAACCTATTTAGTCTGAATACGTCACAAGCATCCTGGAAATAATATAGCAACCATCCTTAATTGGTATATTATGTATAATTATAAAAGGAGGGATCATACAAATGAGAAGTACTAGAGTTGAGAAATTTCGTCAATTACGGCAAGAACGCATCAAAAAATTAATTATTTACGGTATGCTTTTACCAAGCACGTCAATTCTACTTGGCTATATCATAACAGCTCTATTTATATTACCTAATATTTCAAGCAGCACAAAATAATCCATGCTTTTATTCAATTATTATTGAAGCTATTATTGTGCACTAAAAAAACACAAAATAGCTTTCTTTATTTTAGTCCACGCATATAAACTCCTTCATGTCAGCAAATTTGCTCTCACCTATTCCAGGAACATTCATAACATCTTCTATTTTTTTGAAATTTCCGGATTTCTGTCTGAAAAAAACTATTTTAGTTGCAGTCGAAGGTCCAACGCCGGGCAATGTTTCCAATTGAGCTTCTGTAGCTGTATTAATGTTTATCTTGCCATTAGAGGCATCCTTTTGCTCATTTTCATTCAAAACTGCTCCTCCGCTGTCACTTTTGATTTCTATGCCTGTAAATGCCCTATTGGGACTTTGGCTTTGAACAGGTACACTAGCATTAGAATCTCTATGTTCTATTCCAGTTCCATTTGTACTAGTAGTTGGGTCAAACTTTGGTAATATCTTTAACATAACATTCTCTTGAAGTACATAAGCAAGATTGATATTTTCAAGGTCAGCTTTCTCAGTTGAACCTCCGGCAGCTTTAATTGCATCTTCAATTATCTGGCCCTTCATAAGTGTAACAACACCAGGTTTATTGACCTCCCCAACCACATACACCTTTATTTTTTCTAAATCTTCAATTGGTTCCACTGTAGAAGTAACTTGCGGAGCACTGCTCACTTCGTAATTTATCGTATCTGTGCTTCCAGATTTACTTATTATTATTTCACTTTCATCCCTGCTAATTAAAAATCCAATTACTGCAGTACTAATAATTAGAGCAGCAATTAACAAAATAAATATTCCCAATTTAAGCTTTATTTCTTTGGTAAATATATTTTCAGGCATGAAAATCCCTCCGAGAACAAATATCATTCATACATATATTCTATATCTATGCCCTGCTTTCCTTTAATTTCCTTAGATATTTTTTGCCGATTGCCTACTTTTAATCTTTGATTTTTGGTATACTGTTGTTGTTATTTTGTTAATTGACAAAACATATAGTATTGCTTTGATTCAATATTAAATGACTATTTCCAAAATAACCCTTATTATCAATAATATTTTATTTGCAAAATGTATTATGTTGTCTTAATATAGTTACTGGTATGTTTAATATTTTACCTTTAGAATAGCTTAAACTGCCACTTTTTACACATAATAGCACTATAAAAATTGGGAGGGACAAATGAAAAAACTTATTACTAGTATATTTTTATCAGTAATTTTTATTATAAATACCACCTCTGTAAAAGCTCAACCTTTAAATATTGAAGCAAAATCCTATATTTTAATAGATTCAAAAACCGGTCATGTCATCAGTGAATATAATGCTGATCAAAAAGCTTATCCTGCAAGTACGACAAAAATTATGACTGCAATACTAGGAATTGAAAATGCGGATGCCGAAGATATAATGACAGTAAGCCAATATGCTATAGATAATATCGGTCCGGGTGGAATGAACATCGGTTTACTTCCGGGTGAGCAGCTAATGTTCAAAGATCTTTTGAATGCACTTCTCATCAGATCAGCCAATGAAACTGCCTTTGTTATTGCTGAAAACATAGGCCCTACTCCAGAAGCTTTCTATGCAAAAATGAATGAACGTGCAAGGGAGCTTGGTGCTATGAATACAAACTTTGTAAATCCATGCGGAATGGATACTGATGAAAAAAGCAAAGACCATCTTACCACTGCTAGAGATCTTGCATTAATGGCAAGACACGCTATGACTCTACCACTATTTAGAGAAACAGTAAGAAAATCCAGTTGTATTATTCCCGCAACAAATATGCACGACGAGGCAATTACCTTGACCTCAACAAATAAACTTTTTAGCAATAAATATAAGTCTGACTATTATAGTAAAATTACTGGAATAAAAACCGGCTTTACAAATAGAGCACTCCTTACCCTTGTATCATCAGCTATGGACGAAAACGGAATGGAATTGATTTCAGTTATCCTTGGCTGTCCTACTGACGCTATATATCAATACTCCAAGGAATTGCTTGAATACGGTTTTAAGAACTATTCTATCCACAACCTTATCGCAGCCAACTCATATGTAACAAGTGTATCGGTAGCAGATGCCAGTTTCAATCCTAACCTTGATATTATTGCAGTTGAAGACTTGAGTTGCGTACTACCAAAAGCCCCCAACATATGGGATGGCATTACTAAAAATATAAAAATAAAAGACAATATATCTGCTCCAGTAAAAAAAGGTACTGTATTGGGCTCTGTTGAATTTGTAAAAGACGGTGTCACTCTCGGCGATGTAAATTTAGTTGCATCAAGAAATATAGAAAAGTTGGTTCCAACACCTGTACCTTCACAGAAAATTATATCTAAATTTGAAGGTTCAATAATCGCAAAAGTGATGGTAACTTTAATTTCCTTGGTAATTGGCTTCTTTCTATTAAGAATAACTTTAAAGAAAATTTCGAGAAGCAGGCGCATTAACAGATTGTAATAGAATTCAACGTAATTTGACTGGTAATTTTTCAGAAATAAACCTTATATAATACTATTAAGTATATATGGGACGCACAAATATATAACTTTTTAAGAGATTATAGGTAGAAAAAAGTGAGGTTACTTATTATGCAAACAAAAAAAACTGAGGTTAGGTCCATTAAAACCCTTAAGGACTTAATTGAACAGAGCTGCAGTCTTTATGGTTCAAAAAATGCTTTTTATATAAAGGAAGGTGACCAAAATTATAAAGGTGTAACATATAACGAGTTTAAGGGTGATGTAGATGCACTAGGTACCGCAATTCTTAATCTTGGTCTAAAAGATAAATTCATTGCTGTTATAGGCGAAAATCGTTATGAATGGTGCGTAACTTATCTTTCAACTGCTAACGGTGTTGGCGTAATAGTGCCTCTCGATAAGGAGCTTCCCACAGCGGAACTGGAAAATTTGTTGAAGCGATCAAATGCTAGTGCTATTGTCTACTCAGGCAAGCATCATGATCAACTGACAGAAGTCTCTAAAAACGCTTCCCATATAAAATATTACATAAATATGGATATTGACAATCATATAGATAACAGTTTCCTTTCTCTTAAAGCGTTGATATCTGAAGGAAAAGAACTTATTAATAACGGTAAAGTTGAATACCTTAATTCCACCCTTGATGAAAACACTATGAGCTTCCTTATTTTCACTTCAGGAACAACAGACTTTGCAAAAGGAGTTATGCTTTCCCACAGAAATATATGTTCAGACATTATAGCTGTTGTTTCTGCATTATATATTGACAGTACTGACTCAGTTTTATCCATACTTCCACTTCATCACACCTATGCCTGTACTGTTGACTTTCTTACCTTCACTTATATCGGAGGGTGTATATCCTTTAATGAAGGTTTGAAACACATTTCCAAAAACTTAAAAGAAACTAAACCTACTATACTTATACTTGTACCTCTTATTATTGAGAATATGTATAAAAAAATATGGACTCAAGCCTCAAAGGATTGGAAACTCAAATTCAAACTAAAACTTGGGCTTGTTATCAGCAATTTTCTGTACAGCAACTTAAAAATCGATATACGGAGAAAACTATTCAAGCAAGTTTTAGATAATATCGGCGGTAAGATAAGACTTATAATAGCAGGAGCGGCTGCAATAGATCCTATAGTTTCAAAAGGTTTACGAAACATGGGCATTCCAACTTTGCAAGGATACGGACTTACAGAGGCCTCTCCAATTGTTGCGGTTAACAGAGATGAAAATTACAAAGATAACTCTATAGGTCTTCCGCTACCAGGTGTAGAGGTAAAATTAGTTGATATTGACAATGAAGGTATTGGCGAGATAATAGTAAGGGGTGGCAACGTTATGTTAGGTTACTATCAAAATGATGTAGCTACCAAAAAGGTATTGAAAGATGGATGGCTCTATACCGGAGATCTTGGAAAAATGGATGATGAAGGATTTTTATACATAACCGGGAGAATGAAAAATGTTATTGTAACAAAAAACGGCAAAAACATATTCCCTGAAGAAGTTGAAGCTTATATCAATAAAAGTCCATATATTATAGAATCCCTTGTTACAGGCAAAGATGATGATGAAAAGAACGAAACTGTAGTAACTGCTCAAATTGTAATTGATTTAGAAAGTATAAAAGAAAAGCTTGACAACCAAAACCCGTCACAGGAAGAAATATACAAACTTATCAAATCGGAAATAAAGCAGGCAAATCATAATATGCCCCTTTATAAGAGAGTTCAGGACTTTACAATACGTGAAAATGAATTTGCTAAGACTACGACTAGGAAGATAAAACGTTATCTTGAAAAATAAAACTAGAAAATTCAAAAAACTTGTAATTTGACAAGTTTTTTGAATTTTCTAAAAAATATAGAAATTGACTATTCTAAAATAATTATCTTCGTAAAACTCCATCAGCCCATAATCTCTCAAGGTTGTAAAACTCTCTGTCCTCTTCATGAAAAATATGAACAACTACAGAATTATAATCCAGCAAAATCCACCTTGCGCTATTATATCCCTCTTTTCTAAGCAACTCTACATTTATTTCTTCCATTTTTACTTCTACCTCATCGGCAAGAGCCTTAATATGGGTTGTTGAAGTACCACTACAAATAACAAAATAGTCTGCAATCACTGTTATTTCACTTATATCTATACTCTTTACTTCTTTTGCCTTTTTTTCTTCCAATGTCTCAACAATCTTTTCTGCTAAAACCTTTGCTTCCAACTTACTCCACCCTTTCGTTTTCATTTAATTATATATGAAATTAATAATAATAATCATCACCTATTACTACCACAATATCAAATCTCGACTCAGTATCCAGTTCCTTCCTGACACTTTTTATATTAACCAGCTTTGCAATAGCTTCACCGGAAATATCGTCCTTTTTCTCTATTATAACCGAACTTATTCGTTTTAAAGATTTATCATTTCCGGCACTTACGCTAAAACCATTTAATTCAAGGATTGCCCTAAACTTTTCAGAATACCCCAAATTTCTTGAATGATTTACTACTTTGACTCTTATACCTTTATTTTTAGATATCGAATCACTAATCTCTTTAATTGCCTCATCATAAGATGCTTGTGATGCGTTTGCTGCATTTGCTATATCTGAAATTTCATTTTTGAACTCAATATCCTTTACAGCCTCTTGAGAAACTATAGCAGTTGCACTCGGTTCTACAACTACAGCTTTAGATTTTTCAGAAAAAACAGCATTACGTAATGTGAGTAGTGATATCACTGTCCCAATTAAGATACCTGCTAATATAATAATACGCTTAAAGCTCTTTTTTCTACCCTTACCAAGTCTTTTTTTCTTAGCTGCCATAGTACAGAACCTCCATAATTTCCAGGCGCTTTTAGCAAACCAAGCCTTTAAAATAATATGAGAATAGTAAATTATCTTTAGTTATCCCTTATTGATAATGTAATTCCATGTGTCAATAGTATCAATTTGAATGAGTTCCCTTTTTTTAACCAAATGCTTTATAATATTCACCAAAGAAATAACCATCCCTTTATCAAGGTCCTCAAACACAGCTTCTCTGACTTTTTCGACACCGGAAAAGTCTCGTCCGGGTTCAATATAATCTGCTAAAAATATTATTTTATCAAGTGCACTCATATCCTTACGACCTGTAGTATGACAATATATTGCACTAAGAATTTCCTCATCCTCTATTCCATACTCTTCTCTCGCAACAACTGTTCCAACAGGTCCGTGTAATAACTTAGGCTGAATTGCACAAACATTATCTATTTTAATATTTTTTTCTTCACATATTTTTAAAATTTCCTCAACTTTCAGCTCCCTGGCACAATCATGAAGCAAACCTGCCAATTCAGCTTTTTTTTCGTCCACTCCATATAGTGATGCTAATTTTACGGCAGTTTCCATAACTCCTACCGAATGCTTAAACCTTTTTGGGGACAAAGCTTTCTTAAGCTTGTCACGTATTTCATCAATTGTCATCTTTTAAAACCTCTTTTATTTAAAACCTATTAAATATACAAACTATTTAACTTTATGTATTCTTCCACCGCATCAGGAACAAGATATTTAATTGACCTTCCTTCTTTTGCCCTGTCTCTGATTTCTGTAGAAGAAATCTCTATTAGTGGAGTATTAATAAAGTGAATTTTAGCACAATAAGTTTGCTTTAGATATTCAATTTGCTTTTCAAAAGCCTGCATATCATTTCCTGGCCTTAAAACAGCTATAAACTCACATATCTTAAGCACTTCCTCATAGTCTTTCCATGTAAGTAAATCATTTAAAACATCTGCTCCAATTATATAATATAAGCTTGCATTATTTCCATAGATTTCTCTCAAATTTTTCAGAGTATCAACGGTGTAGGTATAACCTTCTCGATCAATCTCAATCCTTGACTCTTTAAAGTAGGGATTACCTTCTACTGCTTTTTTCACCATATCAAATCTGTGTTTTGCACAAGCCACACTACTTAAGTTCTTATGCGGAGGCATTCCGGAAGGAACAAATAATACTTTGTCAAGACCAAAACTGTCTCTTACCATCTCAGCAACCATCAGGTGTCCTATGTGTATGGGATTGAACGTTCCTCCCGAAATTCCTATCTTCTCCACATTATGCTTCACTTTATCACTATCCTTTTTTTTCTTTAATAATAGCTAAAGCACCATAAATAATGGCATCATCACCTAATGCACTTCGTACAATTTCCGTTCCGTTTAATAGTTCTGGCAGTGTAAACCTTTTAACATAGTCCTTTAACATTGGCATAATGTAATCTCCAAGAGATTCTAATACACCTCCTCCAAGAACTACCATATCCGGACTGAAAATATTTATTAGATTACCTGTACCCGCTGAAAGATAATATATAGCATTGTCCATAACTTCCAATGCCACGCTATCCTTAGCTTCTATTGCATCTTTTAGAGCTTTGCTTTTAATAACAGGATCTTCGTCCATTAAATCTTTTAGTACTGTTTTTCTTCCTCTTTGTATTTGAGTCTTTATTTCCCTCGTTATTGCAACCTTGCTTGCATAAGCTTCAAAGCATCCTCTCTGACCACAATTACAATATGGACCTTCGGTATTCAATATCATATGTCCAAGTTCGCCGGCATCGTGTCTTTTGCCCGTAAAAAGCTTGTTATTTATTATAAGCCCTCCGCCTATTCCTGTACCAACAAATATCCCAACAACATTTTCCTTTTTTGCTGCCATTCCGTATTTCCATTCGCCCAACATTCCTAAATTGGCGTCGTTTCCGATATAAAACGGCCTACCAAACTTATCTTCTATAACTTTTTTCAAATCATAGTTTTTCCATGGAAGATTTGGAGCATATATGAGCTCACCAGTTTCCTCATTAATAACTCCTGGCGCACCTGCCGCTATAGCTGCTATCTCATTTTTATCCGTTCCCGATTCTTTTATTAGCTCGTCAACAACATCAATTATTCTTTCCTCAATCTTCTCTAGTCCTTTATCTGCCTTTGTCTTTTTCTTGACCTTAAAGGTTATATTGTCTTTCTCATCTAAAATAGCTCCAAGTACCTTTGTTCCTCCAATATCAAGACAAATATGCTTCTTGCCCATTCTACCATCTCCATCCTTTGAATAAAGTAAACTCAAGAAAAACTATCTAGCTACATCTGATTGTACATAAAATTTAACCAATCTTCAAGGAATTATTACACATTGGATGCATATTCTAAAAACACACCAAATTATCCCAACAGCTAAAACTCCAAGGATGGTCGCTATACTGCACTTATCACCTGTGCAATCTAGTCTAAGAGAATGTAGAGCTATAATTGAATTGAACAGCTTTTCAACTTAAATTGCTTTAATTTTTATGAGGAAGAGTATTTATTATACCTAAAAGATACATTCTCAACAAAGCAAAGTCTATTGCGTTTATGCTTGAATCCAAATTCAGATCACCAGCTTTTTCCCATTCTGATGAAGGCAAAGTGCTGGACATTCCTAGTAAAAAGCTTCTCATAAGTGCAAAATCAATAGAATTAACAGCTTTGTCTCCATTTAAATCACCATAGATAAAATTAGGCGGAACAGGGGTATTTGTTGGCGTAGGGATAGGTCGCATCCATTTTATCGAGCTCCGATACAATCTCTTCTAACTTCAATAATTTCTCATAATGCCTTATATATCTCGTAGGATAATTATACGACTGAAAAGAAGTGCATGAAGAATCCGCAAGTCCTTGAACCTTTTTGAAGGTAGCAGCTGCTGCAAAAGTACTGCTTCCATCGTTCTTTTCGAGAGTGAAATCATAATCTGAGTGCCTTAAATAGTAGTCTGGGTAATTTACAGATTGTATAGACACATATCCCTCTCCCTGATTGGCAAGCCCCTTTACCAACTGCCACTGTGAATCCTCTTCAGGGTTTACATTTTCATCTATTCTCGCATCGAAATAGCTATGCCTTATATACATATTAGGGTAATTATAGGACTGAAGCTTGGTTTTAATAACCTCCACACCGGTTGAAGCCAGCTGTATTGTTCCAGCTGACTTATATCCATCATGCACCATTGAAGACAAATCAGCTGCAAACATATTCTTTACTGCCGGATTACTTGAGTAGCATACAGTAGTAGCTACTAATATCATAACCAATACACTTAATTTAAATGTCCCATTTTTCATGATTAATGCACCTCCCCATCAATTTAGGTGATTCTCTATTATAATAATACCAAATTTAAATGTTTTATGGGGTAAAGTGTAGTTATTTTTTATATTTAATATTTAATAACATTAAAAAAGCACCGATAGATTATCAAATCCGCCGGAGCTTTTGTTCATTTTTATCACTTTTTGCCCATTACATATTTTATGAAATTTGTATATAGTCATTTACTTCTGTGCTATATGTATTACTCTTTAATAATTCCACCAAATCATCTCTTTTAACAACTCTAGGTATTTTAACCTGATTTCGTGATGCTCCCTTTGATACAAGCAAAGTTTTTAATGAATCAAAAGTCCCGGGCTTAACAAGTTCTAAGGATACATGCTCAATTTTCATTACTTTTCTAAACTGTTCGTATCGTGGGTTTGCTGTGCAAAGCTTAATTTCAAGTATTCTTTCAGCTTCATTTTTATTTAATACCTTTATGTTATTAACTTCAGCGAAAAAGACATATCTTCCCGGTGAGATATCTATGTCAGCCATAACAGTATAATCGACCAGTTCGAGCTCCATATGCTTAAAAGTCTCAGAAATAGCCTGATGAACTGCTTGCTCCGAAGTCTTTTCTGCATTTATACTTATTAACTGATTCTTCCTGTATAGAAATTCTAATTCAGGAGTTTTACCACAATATCCTACAACTTTGACTACATCACCCAACCTATAACGGTAAAATCCAGCACTATTTGTAATGACCACTTCATATTTTTCACCAATAATCAATTCTTCTATATTGTACGTGGATATGTTTTTACCATCACACTCATCCACATGTATAAACTCATAATATACACTTTTAGGAGCCGCAACATATGTAGCTTTATTTAATCCAATTTCAACTCCGATTAATCCCTCAGTTGCAGCATATGTACCACAGTATACAGCTAAATCTGAAGTATATTTCTTCACCTTTTCAAGGTACATCTTAAATCCAGCGCCTGAAACTCCCCAGATAAAAGCACACTTAGGCCATATCCTGGTTACAATTCCTTCCATTCCAGCTGTAAACTCTCTTTCTAATTCCTCCGCCCTTTTAGGATTTGGCTTCATCCTTTTTTGAAGCTTATCTCTTAAATCTTCTGTAATCAGTATTTTTGAGCTAATTTTCCCCTCTCTAATATCTTTTATAAGATCAGGCCATTTATTTTCAAGGCATCGTAATAAATCAAGGATTGATGGAATGAAAGCAGCAGATAAGTACATTAAATCCCTATCCATAAGTGCAAAAAGTAAATGAAGATAATTTACGTCGAATTTTCCACCTTGCTTGAGAATTTCGACAGGTGTTGTCCATATATATGGAATTATCTTCTCCATAGACTTCATTCCTCCAGCGGTTCCTGCACATGTAGGGATGCCTCCTTCAGTTTTTCCCGAACCGCACATTCCAATAAGGTTAAGTCCTCTTCCATAAGTCCACTTCTTTGAAAGACTTTCATGCAAAACACTCTGGGTTAGTAAACCCATATACCCCGAAATTGATTGACGCGAACTTTTAGTCACCGGTATCAACTTTTGACTGCCCGTCGTCCCGGATGATATACCGAAATACTCCACTTTTTCTGACGTAAGAATATTGTCTTCACCTTTTGCCATGCGTTCAATAAAATCTTTATAATCCTCATATTGGGTAAGAGGAACCATATTCTTAAACGTCTGAGGTGTATCTATTGATTGGAAAGCATACTTTTTACCATACTCCGTACCACTGTTTTTTGTTACAATTTCCATAAGTAACTCCTCGTTCTTTTGGGCAGCATATGCCAAATCTTTTTCAAAGCTCTTTTTATATCTTTTTGCAACCTTTAAAAAAACATATAGCATAACTTTTGAAATAATTCTCAAAGCAAATTCCCCCCTATACTATTACCTCGTCCTCAAAGTCATATCCTGCAATAAACCTAACCATCTTATTATACAACGCAGTCATAATTTTGCAAATATTTCTAGCAAAAAGTGGGTGAGAATTGTTCTTTCCATAATAAGCACACAAAAATTAAATGCACACCGCATCTACTTGTGCATACATATCTCAACCCTCCTCTCAAGTCTGCTTCCTAGTCTGCTTAAGAGTTCGTTAGTAATAGTCCCTGCCTTCTTTGCAATTTCTTCACAAGTAATTTTCTCCTCACCATCCTGACCAATAATAGTAACAATATCACCTGGCTTTACATTTGAAATATCAGTAATATCAATAATCATCTGATCCATGCTCTGCTTGGGGAAACAGTTTTATTCCACCTCATACTTTCTCCCTCCAAAGCGTAATAATATATCCATCAACATTATTTCCGGAAACTTGAGTGAGGTTGTCATTTCCTAAAATGGCACACCCTACTTCAAAGCCATCAATATTTTCCTCCACTATAGCCTCATTATCATATTCAAAAGCATTTTGCAAAGCCCTTATCAAAAACTCCTTATCATATACCTTTGTAATACCGAAAGAAGATCCTGCATTTAAGGGTTTTACAAAAACAGGATACATCAAATTCCCTACTCTTTCTAATATCTCTTTTTCACCAACACCTTTTTTGATTACAACAGCTTCAGGTACCTTTACCCCTGTTAATCCAACAACTTTATGTGCAATATCCTTATTCATACACATAGCTGAACAAAGACTCCCACAGCCAACTATAGGAATTCCTGCAAGCTCCAACAACCCCTGCACAGTTCCATCTTCACCATTTTTACCATGCATTACTGGAAAAGCGATATCTATTTTTGTTATTTTGACTTTGTCAGGATGAATTTCCATCAATCCATGAATGTCCCTGCTAGGTGAAATAACTGCCGGAACACATCGGTAATCTTTATGCCATGTATCTTCAAGAATATTCTCTACATTGCCATAATACCTCAACCACTCACCATCCTTTGTTATTCCTAGCAGAATCTTTTCATAGTAGTCCGGATTCAGATGTTGAATTACTGCATAGGCAGACTGTAATGATACAAAGTATTCTGGCGAGCAACCACCAAACAATATAGCTACATTTTTCTTTTGCATTTTGAAAACCCCCTTTTATAAGTACAGGCTAATAAAAAAACAGCCTGTTTATTCAGTAACTTAATCATACTGAATTTAAACAGCCTGTTTTTTTATTTTTTCTTATTTAAATATTAAGAAAACCTTATGAAACCTTTACTTTTGTCTTTATTTAATTTTTATGTGGAAGAACTACAGTAAATACCGTATAACTATCATTACTAGATGCTAAAATGTCCCCTCCATGCTGCACTATAATTCCTTTTGCAATAGCCAATCCCAACCCTGCACCTCCTGTATTTGAAGAACGCGCTGCGTCCAGTTACTTAAAAGAAGGCGGTAAGGGAATGAATCCCATTTATGATCATTTGCTGTGAATACGATACCTGATAAAAGTATAAGAAACAAAGAAAATGCTCCCGCAGATAATGAAATCCGCTAGAGCATTTGTCTATTTATTCTCACTTTATACCAATATCTTTCCTAAAATGCATATCTTTAAAACTTATCTTCGCTACGCCTTCATAGGCCTTTTTGATTGCCAGTTTGAGATTACTCTCCACAGCAGTTACACCGAGTACTCTACCACCGCCAGTCAAGTACTTGCCGTCCTCAAATTTTGTGCCAGCATGGAAAACAACTGTATTTACATCCTTTTGTGCTTCATCAAGGCCTGTTATTTCATATCCTGTCTTATATTCTTTAGGATAACCGCCTGATGCCATAATTACACATACAGCAGCATTATCCTCCCACTCAATATTGACTTCATCAAGCTTCTCATCTATGATGGCATTGAATATTTCAAGAAGGTCTGTTTTAAGCCTTGGAATTACAACCTGAGTTTCCGGATCTCCAAACCTTGCATTGTACTCAAGAACCTTCGGCCCCTCAGCTGTTACCATAATTCCAAAATATAGTATTCCTTTAAATTTTCGGCCTTCTTTATTCATTGCATCCACTGTCGGTCTAAATATATTCTCCATACAGTAATCTTCCATCTCTTTGGTGTAGATTCTGCTTGGTGAGAAGGTTCCCATACCGCCGGTATTAAGCCCCTCATCATTGTCCAATGCCCTCTTGTGGTCCTGAGAGCTTACCATAGGTTTTACTGTTTTACCATCTGTAAAGGCAAGTACCGATACCTCGGGGCCTACCATGAATTCTTCTACTACAACCTTATTGCCTGCATCTCCAAAGGCTTTATCCTCCATGATATTAACTACAGCTTCCTTTGCTTCCTCAAAGTCCTGAGCAATTATAACACCTTTACCTAAAGCTAGTCCATCTGCTTTTATAACTATAGGAAATTTCTCAGTTTTTAAATATTCCAGCGCCTCGCTGCTCTTTTCAAAAACCTCATATTTTGCAGTAGGAATACTATATTTCTTCATAAGATCTTTAGCGAAAGCTTTGCTGCCTTCTATTATCGCAGCATTCTTTCTTGGACCGAAAGCCCTTATTCCCTCTTTCTCGAGAGCATCTACCATACCGGCAGCTAAAGGATCATCGGGAGCAACCACTACCAAGTCAATCTCTTTTTCCTTTGAAAAGCTTACCATTCCCTCTATATCCATAGCCTTTACAGGCACACACTTTGCTATAGCTGATATTCCACCGTTTCCGGGTGCACAATACAACTCTTTTACCTGCTTGTTCTGAGCTATCTTCCACACAAGCGTATGCTCACGTCCACCGCTGCCTACAACCAAAACCTTCATTTTATCACTCCTAACTAGTGTTTGAAATGTCTCATTCCTGTGAACACCATAGCTATTCCAAATTTGTTACAAGCATCTATAGACTCCTGATCCTTTTGAGATCCTCCCGGTTGAATTATTGCGGTAATACCTGCAGCAGCAGCTGCTTCAACACAATCAGGGAATGGAAAAAAGGCATCGGACGCCATAACAGCACCTTTAGCACGTTCTCCGGCATATTCTATAGCAATTTTTGCTGCCATAATTCTATTAGTTTGACCAGGGCCAACTCCAATAGACTGTTTACCGCTAGCTAAAGCAATACCATTGGATTTTGTATGCTTTACGACCTTCATTGCAAAAATAAGACTTTCCAACTCTTCCTTTGTTGGTTTCTTTTCAGTAACATATTGTAACTCATCAACATTTAACAAATCATTATTGTAGCTTTGAACCAATAGACCACCTGCAACTTTTTTCATATCATATGTGCCGGCAGGAAGTTTTGCACAGATATTATCAAGCTGCATAACTCTTATGGTTTTCTTCTGTGTAAGAATATTC
>JAEZUI010000175.1 GCA_023421115.1 Bacillota bacterium
GCCGGTGCCCACGCATAGGGGTCATCTTTGTCAAAGTAGCTGTCTGTTGCACCTAAATCGTTTTTTGCAGTTCTTTTCCATATAGCATATGAGTTGTGTCCGTAGTCGGGGTCTACTATGGGGATATGTACGTTGAATATGTCACCAACAATGTCTTGGAATCTAACAGTATCCTCTTTATAAAAATGGAGTTTTGGCCTTGCTTTAAAGTATATTTTGTTTTCTCTTAATTCAATGATTGGTTTGTCATAAAATAAATTTGTAATTGGTATGTTTTTATTAGTTTTTTGATTGGTTAGTGTAGATGAACAAAAGATTTTAATCTTATTAGTTTCTATTAGCTTATCATAGAGATTTTTATCTAGAGGGATTTCGAATGTAATTTGCTCATTAATTGCTTCTTCTAGTTTTGTTTCATTTCCTAATTCATCTCCAAAAAGCTCATCACTAAGTTGTAATCCTTTATAACTCCAATATTTCCCGCTATGATGCCATAATTCGATTTTGTTATGTTTATAATCTAGTTCACCGATTATTATAGATGAGGGTTTAGAATCAACACCATCTAACAAAACATCAATAGTTTGATTTTTAGCATAAACAAGATCTTGATAACCATAATTAAGACTAATATAACAAATAAAGATAAATATAAAGAGAAGCTTTTTCATTTTACACCTCCAAAGTTTTATTTCCACTGAAGCATTTTGCTAAAATCGAAATTATCTGTATACTCTTCAAGGGGGAATAAAAAGGTGTCTTCTGGAACAAATTCAACTCTTTTTTTACTTCTATCTGGATAGTAAAGGATGTCTAGTAAACCAGTATTGCCCATATCAATGTGATTTATTGATATTAACATTTTATAGCTCCTGATATTGTTTGTGTTAGTAATATATGTAGCTTCTTTTTTAAATGAGCCTTCCCTTGGTATTTTACAATTTGGAACACGAGTGACTGCGTTATATCCTATTGAACTGCCGTCCTTATTAAATATAATTATACCCAAACTCCACTCATAACCCTCTGGAATCTCAGGATAATCACACTTGATATAATACTTGCCATCTTCTTTAATAAATGATAATTGATTAGCTAACTTGAGTACAAACTCCTTCGATTTCTCAACTGTTATCCTTCCATACTCATCCACATCGGTAACATCATTGAATGCAATTCCATCATAATAGGTAACAGTTCCTGCCTGAGGTGTTGGAAGTGGAGCAGGAGAGGCATTAGCATCAAATTTAATGTACACTGATTTTGTGGCTTGATCCCAAACAACACTAGCACCTAAAGCTTCACTCACAAAGCGTATCGGTACAAAAGTTCTAGATTCCTGTAGGAGTGCTACAGTGTCCATTTGATAGCTCTTATTATTTATCTCATATTTTTTTAAACCAATAGTCAGAACAACATTTCTGCTATTTAAAGCCACTGTAACTTTTTGTGTATCACCCTTCCAATCAACTTTTGCGCCTAAAGCTTCACTAACAAACCTGACAGGTACTTGTGTTCTCCCATTTGCATCTATAAAAGGCTGAGCATCGGGGAAGCTTACTTTGTCACCGTTAACTACCACTCTAAGAGGCATTTCTGCTACTCCAACAGTTGAATTTAGAGTTGTAATTGCAAAAACCATAATTAAAATCATCATCATTTTTTTTAGCATAGATATTTCCTCCCAAAAGTTTGTGTTATTTATATGAATGGTTACTGATAATAATTCTTGCAAGACAAAACAGAATATTTAAGATACTACAATTTTTTATCGGCATATTGGTTAAGTTTGTTAAGGAAAACTTTGTAATATGTCATTATTATAACCTATTAAGATGTTTCAAGATAGGCGTTTAGATTAATTTATAACTGTTTGATTATTTTTTTACCAATATGATATAATTTAGATTAATTATCAGAGTTGAAAATGGAATATAAATATACTTACAAGGGGAATAAGTACAAATGATAACAGGCGAAGTCAAGAATAAGATAGATAAAATTTGGACTGACATATGGGCAGGGGGAATTACCCAACCACTTACAGTTATAGAGCAGTTGACATATCTGATGTTTATACGTTCACTAGATGAAAAGGAAATTGAAAATGAGAGCATTGAAGCCTTAGGAGGGGAAGAGGTAAATAAGATTTTCCCACAGACTGCTGAAGGTCAGAATATGCGTTGGTCAAAACTTAAAGATAAGGATGCAAGGGAAATATACGAGATAATAGGACAAAAGGTATTTCCTTTTATAAAGTCCATTAATAATAACAAGTCTTCTGCATTTTCAAGATATATGGAAGATGCAATGTTTTTGATTCCAACACCTCAGATATTGCAGAAAATAATTACCGGCTTGGATGAACTTTATGAACACGATATTAAGGATCTTGACATGCAGGGTGATTTATACGAGTACATGCTCGGAAAATTGTCCGTTGCAGGTCAGAACGGCGCTAAAGAGAAAATACGTTGATAAATACAGGGTGAAAGATGCTTTTTTGTGTCTTAACGAACAGAATAAGAGTGAACTTATTGAAAATATTTCAGAGTTGGTGCATATGAATGATAATGATGATAAGGCAGTTGAATTTGATAATATTATGTATGGATTAATGCTTGCTTATTTGGAGAATAAGAGCATTATACGCCATAAACACGCTGTTGTTTCAAAAGTATCAATTCTTTTAGACAAAAAAGCCACATTGCCTCAGATTAAGGAAAAGATGAGTATCCTTAAAGAAGTTAGAGAGGATGAATATTGGAAGGAATGTGATGTTCTGAAATTTGAGAAAATCCGTGTTGAACTTAGAGGATTGATGAAGTTTGCAGTATTGAGCGGTCGCAAGGATATTTTTACAAACCTTAAGGATGAGGAACTTGAAAGATCGATTTTAAAGGAATTTGAAGCTGATGCTGTACATGAAAATTACAAGCTAAAAGTTAATAAATATATAGAAGATAATAAAGACAATATTGCTATCCACAAGTTGAGAAACAATATACCTTTAAACGAAGAGGACTATAAGATACTGGAAAAGATATTTACAGGAGAACTTGGGACAAAAGACGACTATCAAAAGAACTTTCAAGACACACCTTTCGGATTGCTTGTACGGAGGGTTGCAAAACTTGAGAGAAGTGCTGCTATGAAAGTGTTTTCTTCCTTCATAAACCATCAGAATTTGAATGCAAATCAAATATCCTTTGTAAATAAAGTCATAGATTACATTGAGCAAAATGGCTATGTTGAAAGTATATCCGAACTTACAAAGCCTCCTTTTGATAAACCTCAAAGTTTTATCAAATTATTCGATGAGGAGAGGCGTAAGGAGTTTGTCGATATTATAAATGAAGTAAAGGACAATGCAACAAGAATTATCAGTTGATTTGGTTGTAATTATCTATTAAGTAGGAGTATTATACTAAAGGTATGAATAGATATTTACTTCTCTACTCGTGTTTTGTACTTATTTCATTCTACACAAGTAAAATTTTCAAAATCAAAACAAGAAAGCCTGACTAAGAGTATAATAATTATTTTATAAATCATGCCTCCATGTTATAATAAGAGTGGGCAGGTGATGATATGAAGATACAAAATCCTCACGATAAATTTTTTAAAGAAACCTTTTCAAAAATAGAAGTGGCAAGGGACTTTATGAATAACTATTTGCCACAAAGTATTATAAGTATTGTTGATTTGAATGCGCTTGAGCCTCAAAAAGATAGCTTTATTAATGAAGAGCTGCAAGAAGTATTTTCAGATATGCTTTTTAGGGTAAATATTAATAAAAGGGAAGGGTACATCTATTTTCTTTTTGAACACAAAAGTTACACTAGCAGAAATATATCTTTTCAACTATTAAAATATATGCTGAAAATATGGGATGCCAAGGTCAAAAAGGAAAACTGTAGTGAACTTCCAATTATTATACCACTGGTCATTTATCACGGAAGTGACGAATGGAATATTAAGACCACACTGGGGGAAATGATCAAAGGCTATAAAGAACTTCCGGAAGATGTGAAAAAATATGTTCCTGATTATGAGTATCTGCTTTATGACCTTTCAAGTTATACAGATGAGGAGATAAAGGGAGAGGTACAGCTAAGGATTTTGCTTACCATTTTCCGAGATGTATTCACAAAAGATAATAAGGCAATAATAGAAACGGTTCTGAGAGCAGCAGAGCATCTTGGTAAATTAGAGAATCAGCAGACAGGGATTGGATATTTTGAGACTTTTATGAAATATATTTTGAATGCCAGTCGGAAATTAACAAAAGAAGATGTTGAAGATATTATCAAGAAGGTTGAAGCGAGCTATCCAGAAGGGAGTGAAGTTGTGATGACTTTAGCTGAGCAGTTTAGAGAAGAAGGCGAATTGACAGGTGAATTAAGAGGTGAGACTAAGGCTCTTTCCAAAACAGCAATAAGGTTATTAACTAAGAAATTTGGGAAATTACCAGAAGAAATAAAGAATAAGATATCAAAATTAGATACGGACGTTTTAGAGATTATAATTGATAGTATTTTTGATTACGAGAAGTTAGACGATGTGAAAAAATACCTGTAACCAACTAGATGGAAGGTTCCTGTTGTTTGAGTATTCCAGCCCTTGTCCTATTTGTATAGAAAAAAGCAGTGACATTGGCAATCCTAGAAGACCTTGGCTTTGAGTAGCCCATTCCATACTGGATAAGGATGAATAAGTAAAAGATTAACAAAGGGGTGATTTTGTGCCATCCCAACAAAATAAGAAGTATACCTATGCAGATTACTTAACTTGGCCTGAAAATGAAAGATGGGAAATTATTGACGGAGTACCATATGTTAAAGCTGCACCGACATGGCAACATCAAGCTTTATCGGCAGCATTGCTGTCACAATTTTATAACTTTCTTTCAGGGAAATCGTGTCAGGTGTTTGCTGCTCCTTTTGATTTAAGACTACCTGAAGGAAGTGAAAAGGATGAAGATACAATTTTTGTTGTGCAGCCTGATATCGTAGTCGTGTGTGATAAGAGCGGATTAAAAGGGACAGGATATTACGGAACTCCTACCCTAGTAATAGAAATATCCTCACCTTCCACTACAAAAAACGATAAGATATGGAAATTTAATAAATATGAAAAAGCAGGTGTTAAAGAATACTGGATAGTAGAACCGGAAGGAAAAATAATTTCAGTATTTACCCTGCAAGAAAATAACAGGTACGGAAGACCGGAGTCTTATACAGAAACGGATAAAGTAAAGGTGACGGTATTCCCTGAACTCATAATTGATTTATCTCCTGTTTTTGCTTCAATAGGATAAGGTGTTTCAAAAAAATTCATTAGTCAATACATATAGTTCCAACCCAATAAAATCAACTTTTTTTGAAACACCTATTGACCAGTTGCTTTTTTTGGAGTTACCTAAATCATCTCAAGGGCATCGATAGTAGAGAATCAATGCCCTTTTCCTATATTCGTTAATAAAAATTACTGGTATTGGACAATATCAAATGATATAATAAATGACTGATGACTATGGGAATAATAAGTTGGCTATGACAAAGTAATTGCATTTAGGAGAGGGATTATATTGGACAATTATTCCGAAAAATTAAAGGATGTTAGTGTAATTCAAAAATTTATGGCGTATATAAAATTATTGAGACCGAAGCAATGGATTAAGAACTTGTTTGTAGTTGCGCCATTGATATTTGCTAAACATATATTTGAATACAATTATGTGATCAGGGTACTGGCGGCTTTTGTCTTATTCTGTTACATTTCTTCTAGTGTCTATGTTTTAAATGACATTATTGATTGTGAGAAGGACAGGCTTCATCCGAAAAAGAAAAATAGACCTATTGCATCGGGTATTATAAGCAAAATTGAAGGTGGTATAGTGATAGCAATTTTACTGCCGTTGGTTTTGTTTGTTTCCTTTTATATGGATATATTCTTTGGATTTGCTGTCTTACTTTATTTTTTAAATAATCTGCTGTATTCCTTTAAAATAAAGCATATGGTGATACTTGATGTAATGAGTATTGCGGTGGGTTTTTTGCTTAGGGTTATTGGAGGAGCGCTTGTTATAAGGGTATATATTTCACCTTGGATTCTTTTGTGTACTTTGCTTCTTTCTTTGTTTTTGGGTTTTAGCAAGAGGAGAAATGAGCTTGTTGTTCTTGCGAATGGAGCTGAAAATCACAGAAAAATACTGGAGGAATATTCTCTTGAATTTATAGATAATATGCTTTCAATTGTTACAGCTTCAACGGTCATGGCATATTCACTATATACATTTTCCACAAACAGCGGAAACTATAATATGATGATTACTATACCTTTTGTTTTATATGGTATATTCAGATATCAATATATAATTTATAAGAAAAAAGAAGGCGGAAGTCCTGAAGAAACAGTTTTGTCCGACATACCTCTTATTGCGAGCATTGTGCTTTGGGGTATAGTGAGTGTCATCATACTGTATTTTGGGAATACCTAAACGGTTAGGAGAATTTTTAGCATGAAAAGCACGGCAAAAACAGTTGGAATAGTTATGATTATTATGGTGTTTTCAAGGCTTTTATCCTTGGGCAGCGTAATAGTATATACCTCGTTTTTTGGAACGGAAAGTATTGAAATAAATATTTACTCCTATGCGCTACAGTTTCCTAATATAGTTTTTACTGTGTTTGGAACAGCTCTAACCACTGTTGTAATACCTATATTTGCGAGCAATTTAGAGTCGGGGAACAAAAAGCGGGCTTACAAATTTGCAGATAATGCTATCAGTTTGGCTACTACCTTTACTTTGATATTGACTTTGATAGGAGTTCTTGTGGCACCGCTTTTGCCACTGTTTACAAAGTATAGTGAAAATAAAAACGATTATGACTTTGCAGTAATGGCACTTAGAATCGTGTTTCCAATTATGGTGTTTTATGCTTTAAACTATATATTTCAAGGGATATTACAGTCAATGGGCAAGTTTAACATGCCTGCCTTTGTAACTATACCTAGCAGTGCTATACAGATTGGATATGTTATCTTTATGGGTAACAAATTTGGGGTTAAAGGCTTGCTTATTGCAACGTTAATCGCACTTTCAACACAGGCACTGATACTTATTCCACCTCTATTAACAACGGAGTACAGGTACAGGCCGTCTTTTGACTATAAAGATGAAGACATAAGAAAAGCTATAAAACTTATGATTCCGATTATAATTGGATCTTCTGCTTATCCGCTTAACCTCTTTTTTAATGTTACTATTGCTGCAAATCTAGGTGATGGCGATAAGGTTACAATACTTACACTTGTACAGCAACTTGTATCTTATGCAGTGTTGGCTTTTATATATTCGGTTACAGCAGTAGCTTTTCCAAAGTTTTCGGCGCTTGCTTCAAAAAATGATATTGGTGAATTCAAGAATAATGTTCTAAAGGTGCTTACATCAATGTTTTACTTTTTGCTACCAGCCACAGCAGGTTTTATTTTGGTGCGAAAAGAACTTTTAAACCTTATTGTGGGTTGGAACAAGTTTACCCCTGAAAATGTAGAATTTGCTAGTGTACTCCTTTCCTTCTATGCATTGGGCGTAATTGGAATGGGGGTAAAAGAAGTTGTTGATAGGGCGTTTTATTCACTGAAAGATACAAAAGCTCCAGCGATTATAGGCGTAATTGTAATGGCTGTTAATGTTTCGATAAGTCTTTTGCTCTTGCCTTTTATAGGTGCATATGGTATACCTATTGCGTATTCAGTATCGATATTGACTGGGGCAGCGGTACTTACGTTAATGCTTAGGAAGAAGATAGGAGCTTTTGGTGGCAAAAAACTTGGGAGAGTAATTTTTAAAATAATTCTATCTTGTATTATTATGTCAGCAGTTGTTTTTGCATTGACTTCGGTGTTTAATGGGTTTACATTTAAGGTTGCTCTAGTTGACAGGGCAATTAAACTTATTGTGCCAGCAGGCTTAGGCGCTTTGGTTTATTTTGCTTCTACATATGTGTTGAAAATTGATGAAGCGGTGGATGTATTTAAAAAGTTTAAATCTAGGGTTTTAAAGCATAATTAAGCAACCTATTTCACGGCGCATAATTAATTGCTCGACTGTTTGGAGGATTTGAAATGAAAAAATTGAGATACTATATTTGTTTAATGTTATATTACTCTATTGCACGCCATTTACCCGGTTCAGATATGATTTACAGCTTAGGCTCGAAGAGGATACGCCGTTTTTTGTGTAAAGGCATATTTAAAAGGACTGGTAAAAATATAAATATTGAGCATGGCACTTTTTTTGGTTCGGGAGCCGATATTGAAATAGGGGATAACTCCGGATTAGGTGTAAACAGCAGAGTATCTGGACCTCTAAAAATAGGCAATGATGTAATGATAGGACCAGATGTAATGATATTTACTCAGAACCATAGAAATGACAGGTTGGATATTCCAATGAGACTTCAGACTGACCCTAAAAGGCAAGTTGTAATTGAGGATGATGTATGGATTGCGGCAAGGGTGATAGTATTGCCAGGGGTTACCATTCACAAAGGAGCCATTGTTGGTGCAGGTGCTGTTGTGACAAAAGATGTCCCTGAATATGCGGTTGTTGGCGGTAATCCGGCTAAAGTCATAAAGTACAGGAATGAGAAAAAGCTATAATTTACTTGAAACTAAAGGTTATTTTTCTATTAGGTGTTTCAAAAAAATTCATTAGTCAATGTATATAGTTTCAACCCAATAAAATCAGTTTTTTTGAAACACCCATTGACCAGTTATTTTTTAGGAATCACCTTATTGAAATAGAATTAGGAAGGAGGATATATGTTAAAGGTTTTGTATTTGCTTAACCATGCAGGTAAAGCGGGCACAGAAAGATATGTGCAGACGCTTGTTGAGAAGCTTAATAACGATAAAATCAAGGCGTATTTTGCATATAATGAGAGCGGTTTGCTTGTAGACAGGATGAAAGAACTTGGGGTGGAAACTTATAGGCTCGAGATGAAAAACCCTTTTGATATAAAAGCTGCAATAGGGCTCAATAAGTTGTGCAGAAAATTGGATATTGATCTCATTCATACTCAGTTTTTAAGAGAAAATTATATAGCTTTGTTGTCAAAGCTTTTAAATCCAAAAGTAAAGGTGTTTTACACAAATCACTTTATATTGTACAATAACGCTATATTAAGAATGACCAACAGACTGCTTAACCCACTGAGATCAACTATTGTTGCTGTATGTAACAAGGGGAAGGATATGATGATTTCAAATGGTGTGGATGGAAAGAAGATAAAGGTTATTTTTAACGGTGTTGATATAAATTACTGGGGCGAAAAGATAGAATCTACAATGAGAAGCGAACTTAATATTGGGGAAGATGAATTTGTATTTTTGTGTGCATCAAGATTTGCCCATGACAAAGGGCATAAATTTCTCATTGATTCTGTTGCCGAGTTAAAGAAATTGACTGACAAAAAGTTTAAATGCGTACTTGCTAATGATGGACCTTTACTAGAAGACTGTAAAAAACAAGTCAAGGAATTAGGGCTTGAGAAAGATGTTATCTTTACAGGCTTTAGGAAGGATATTAAAAATTTGATTTATGGCAGTGATCTATATATAAATTCATCGGAGCACGAAGCCTTAAGCTTTGCTATTATTGAAGTTTTAGCCTGTGGAGTTCCTGTTATTGCTACTGATATGGCCGGAAATGGTGACATTATTAATGATGAGACTAATTGTGGAGTGCTTGTAGAATATAACAATCCTAAGGGGTTAGCACAAGCTGTTAACGGCATTATGAGCGACAGGGAGAGGCAAAAAGCTTTGGGAGAAAATGCAAAAAAAGCTGTAAAAGAGAAATTTAACCTTGATAAGGTGGCTTCAGAAACATATAATTTATACAGAGAAAGTTGTAAAATGTAAATTAAAAAAAATATATAGGAGTGTATAAAAGATGATTATTGACAGTAAGGGGAAGCTTTTTGGAAAGGTAAGTATTATTGATATTATAATAGTTTTAGTTGTAATAGCGGCTATAGTGGGTGTCGGTTACAAGCTGAAACAGTCAAATACCATTACTTTGACAACAAAAACAGATAAAATCAGGTTGACTTTCTTTAGTGAGGAGTCAACGGAATATGCAGTTAAGGCAGTTAAAGTGGGAGATGTTGTAAAGGATTTTGAGCAGGGAACAACTTTTGGAAGAGTAGTTGAAGATATAAAAACAGACAAAGCAATGTCATTTTTGGAATTTACTGAGTATGTTGATGGAGAATGGGTAGTTGGAAGCAAGCCGGGTTACTGTTCTTACTACATGACAGTCGATGGAGAGGGCGTAATTAATGCTGAGGGTGGAGTTAATTTTGGCGGTGTGAACTATTATGTTGGAAGAACTATTATTATTAGAGTAGGTAATAATGTGTTCACAGGGCGTATTTATAATATCGAAAAAAAGGAGTAATGCATCTTGCTATATAATAGTTTGATATTAAAGCCGATATTCTATATGATAAGAGTTTTTGAAGCCTCCTATAATGGAAGCTTTACCCAAAAGTTGTTTAACTGGGTTATGAGTGTGGCAAATAGGCTCAATTATATTTATGAGAACAGTTTAACTCATAAAATAATTGACAAATTGGTCAAAACATTGATATTGCTAGTTACAAGTAGTGCAATATTTGGTTTTTTCCTAAGGCCCGGAAACATAAGCAAGTGGTGGGAGAATAGTCTGGGATTTAAGATTATTAACGCGATATTGACGGTGCCGTCAGATATGTTAAAAAAGTTGTATCGTAATAATGAGGCGGTTTTTAGTGGAAGTCTATTTTTTAGATTATTTTCGCTACTGCTTCACAGGTTTGAGATTACTGTAGCAATTGTGTTGGGTATAACACTGATTGTACCTCACCAAATGTGGTCAAACATTTATAGTACTATTTTTGCTGCAATGCTGCTAGTGTTATTGTTTATATGTACAATTGTCAAAAAAAATTCGTATTTTAACTTTAAAGCACTCGACTTTTCTCTGATTATATTTATGCTTGTCGTAGCGCTATCGTGGTTTACTTCAATTGATCGCAGCTCAAGTTTGAGATTTTTGCTTATTAATGTGACTTGCTTTTTATTTGTTTTTATTATTGTAAGTTCAATCAAAAATGAAAAGTCTCTAGGTAATTTTTTGGAGTTAATTCTTGTGGGAGTGGCTGCTATTTCAATATACGGCTTGTGGCAGTTTGTTACTGATTCAGTGCCTTTTGATCCTTCGCTTACTAATGTAACACAAAACGAAGGTATGCCGGGAAGAGTATTTGCAACTATGGCTAACCCCAATAATTTTGCTGAAATTTTGGTAATGATGCTACCCTTCTATGCAGCGGTGATCTTTAACGCGAAGACCTTTGTAAAAAAGGTAGTGTTTACTGTTTTGGCTCTCCCTGTTTTGGTTGTACTGTTTTGCACAGGTTCGAGGTCAGGATGGATTGCCTTTGGTGTATTTATGTTAGTATATACATTCCTCAAAAATAAGCGTTTATTACCTTTTATGCTAGTGTTGGGAATTATGGCAATGCCGTTTCTTCCTCAGCATATTTATAGAAGAATACAGACCTTATTCAAGCTCTCAAGTGATTCTTCGGCACAATATAGAGTAAAGATTATCAAAACGGCGTGGCCTATGCTCAAGGAATTCAGTATAACAGGGGTTGGCTTAGGAACAGATGTATTTATGAGTGTTGTGGACAATTATAAGCAGTACGTAACAAAAGTGCCAGTTCATACCCATGTGCTGTATATGCAGATATGGGTTGAGATGGGAATTATGGGTATTTTGTCTTTTGTGTGGTTTTTGTTTAGAACAGTTAAGAGTGCTGTGGCAAGCGTTTTGGAAAAAACAAATATATATTTTGACAATGTGTTGATAGCTGGGGTGGCATCTTTGCTTGGGATACTATCTATGGCTGCAGTTGAATATATATGGTACTACCCAAGAGTAATGCTGTTTTTCTGGGTTGACATTGCAATTATTTTGTCAGTTTTAAGCATTATAAGAATAAGGAGAAACAAACTTTCGGAAAATTAGGTGGTGTTTTTTATTATGTTTAATCCACTTGAAAAGCTTTTTAAAATGGGCTGGCAGCATAAGAGAAAGTTTGACAGAAAGGTGCTTAAAAAGAACAATATACATTTACTCATTCTTGATGAAAGATGGAATGGGCTATTTAAAGATACCGATAAAACAGATAAAATTAAGCAATGTGAAAAAAAATTACGGGAATTGCTTAAGAATGAAGCACATTTGATTTCTGAGTCAAAAGAGGTTGCTAACAGGAAAAAAGTTTGCATGGATACCATAATTAGTCTTACCTCTGAAGTGTTTGAGAAAAATGATGAGCAGGCTAAAGAAAAGATGCATAATTGTGAAAAAGAAATAAAATATATCAATCAAAGAATGAAAGAAATAGAAGAAGGACTTGAGGTTATGCCTGACAAGGTTAGAGAAGCTAATCTTGAGCTTCTTGAGCATACAGTAAATTCCGTTTATTTTAAAATGCGTGAAAATCAGAAAAGATACAAGGAATTGGAAAAGATAATTAAGGTAACCAGTCAAAAGTTGGAGGAATATACTGAAGAGATGGAGGTTTTATCCCAAGGTGATACAGATGTGTATTCATACTTTCACGATCTTTTGGGCGGGGAAGAAATAGAGAAATTGGATAAAGAATACTTTGGGGAAACTTTTACTACTTTAAGGTCTGAGAATAATGCCGATAAAGATAATAAGACGAAATAATGAGGGAATAAAATGATCTTAGTAACACCCGATGAAATGAAGATAATTGACAAAACTGCCATAGATGAATTTGGTATTCCGGGTATAGTACTGATGGAAAATGCAGCTTTAGGAGTTGTCCGGGAGGTTGGCAAAATCTTAGGAGATATACCGGGTAAATACGCCATAGTTCTAGCTGGCAAGGGAAATAACGGTGGGGATGCTTTTGCTGTTGCAAGGCACTTGTCTAACATGGGTGCACGTGTGAGTGTACATGTGTTGGCAAGGCTTGCTGACATAAGTGAAGATGCAAAAACCAACCTGGATATATTGATTAAGATGGGGATGGAAGTAAAGGAAGTTACTAAGGGTGAACATATTGACGAAATTAGAGATAGACTAATATTTGCGCATATTGTGGTAGACGGTTTACTAGGTACTGGATTATAGGGAGAGGTAAAAGGTGTTATGGCAGGAATTATAGGTGTCGTCAATGACTCTTGTGTTCCTGTAGTAGCGGTAGATATCCCTTCCGGAGTCAATGGCGCAACAGGTGAAGTATCAACGGCATGTATAAAAGCCAGGTCTACAGTGACCTTTGGATTTCCGAAGCTAGGGCAGCTTGTACATCCGGGGTGTGAATATGTTGGAAAGTTAGAAATAGTGGATATCGGGATACCTCGAGCAGCAGCCGAAAAGGTCAAAGTGGAAAACCACTTTATTGACTTGGAGGTTGTATCGCAATTAATGCCCATAAGATATACAAACAGTAATAAGGGTACCTATGGCAAAATTCTTGTTGTAGCAGGGGCTAGGGGAATGACAGGAGCGGCATGCCTTACTGGAGGCGCAGCCTTAAGAACCGGTTCGGGTCTTGTCTATATGGCAGCTCCCTTGTCACTTTTGCCTATATATGCAGGGGCCCTTATTGAGGCTCTGACAATACCACTTGAAGATGCAAATAAAGGTTATATTACAAAGGAATCAGTTTGTGAGATATTAAGTCGCCTTGAAGAGGTTGATGTTGCAGCAGTTGGTCCAGGGCTATCAATAGGGGATGAAACTAAAGATGTGGTGTTTAGTATTGTAAAAAGCTCAAAAGTACCCATTGTACTTGATGCCGATGGAATAAATTTGTTGGCAAAGGATGTATCTGTTTTAAGAAATCTTAGAGCTCCAATGGTTATAACTCCGCATCCTGGCGAGATGGCTAGATTATTAGGCATCAGTGTGAAGGAAGTGCAATCGGACAGAGTGAACATAGCCAGGTCTTTTTCAAAAGAGTGGGGAGTAATTACCGTACTTAAAGGTTCAAGAACAATTATTGCTTCACCTGAGGGTGAAATATATGTAAATGCAACAGGCAACGCGGGAATGTCCACAGGAGGAAGCGGAGATGTGTTGACAGGAATTATTTCAAGCTTAATAGGCCAAGGAGTAAAACCTTTGGATGCTGCTGTTGCAGGTGTATATTTACATGGACTTTGTGGAGATAATGTTGCACAAAGAAAAGGCGAACATGGGCTTATAGCTGGAGATTTGGTTCAAGAAATTCCGTATGTAATTCTAGATATAATAAATAGACGAACTAATGGGATATGTCACAGTGGTGAGCAGTTCAGGGGAGAAATTCCACTGTGACAAACAGAGGAACCATATATTTTCTACGAAAATAATGGTATCACAGCGGTGAGAAGTTCCGATGTGATAAACAAGGGAGAAACGGATCGAGGGGTTGAAATGGACTATAAATTTAATAGAGCTTGGGCGGAGGTAAATCTTGACAATATAGCTCATAATGTAAAAGAGATAAGAAGAATAACAGATAAAAAAACTGAAATAATGGGAGTTGTAAAAGCTGACGCCTATGGGCATGGAGTAATGGAAGTTGCTAAAACCTTAATTGAAAACGGTGTTACCCGTTTGGCAGTATCAATGCTTGATGAGGCAATTCAGTTAAGGCAAAACGGTGTTGATGTACCCATTCTTATACTCAGTTATACAGACCCAAGAAGAGCAGAAGAAATTATTTTGCATGATGTTACTCAGACGGTGTTCAGCCATGACTTGGCAGAGGCGCTGTCGGAGGCAGCCGTTAGACTTGATAAGAATATAAAGATTCATATAAAGATAGATTCGGGAATGACAAGAGTAGGCTTTATGCCCGGTTACAGCGCTGTTAAAAACGTTGTAAGGATAAGTAAATTCCCTAAAATAATCATAGAAGGCTTGTTTACCCATTTTGCATCGGCTGATGAGAATGACAAAAGCTATACTAATATGCAGTTTGAGAGATTTATGAGCATAGTGAGTGAATTGAATCGTATAGGTATTTATATTCCTGTAAAACATGTTTGCAACAGTGCGGGAATTATTGAATACCCCGAAATGCATCTGAATATGGTTAGGCCGGGAATTGTGTTATATGGAATGTATCCTTCGGAAGAAGTCCATAAGGACAAGATAGACTTAAGACCGGCTATGACTCTAAAAGCAAATATAATCTTAGTAAAAGAAGTTGAAGCAGATACTTGTATAAGTTATGGAAGAATATTCAAAACACAGCATGATAGTAAAATTGCCACTTTGCCCATAGGCTATGCAGACGGCTACACGCGCCTTTTGACAAGCAAGGGCAGAGTATTGGTAAATGGACAATCGGTTCCTATAGTGGGCAAGATATGTATGGATCAATGCATGATAGATGTAACCGATGTTGAGGGTGATGTTAATGTTGGAGATGAAGCCGTACTCTTTGGAAGTCAGAATGGAAATGAAATAAAGATAGAAGATTTAGCAGACAAAATTGGTACAATAAATTACGAGATAGCCTGTATTATAGGAAAGAGAATACCAAGGGTCTATTGGAAAGACGGAAAACTGTATAATGTATTAAACTACTTGATATAAGGACATTTGCGGAGCAAATGACCTAAAGTCGAAGGGGCTAAATGCCCCGGAGACTTTCGTGAAGGACATTTGCGGAGCAAATGACCGCAATTATCTTTTTGATTTTAAACTTGCTGCATATAATTGGAAAAACTTGGTGCCAACATATTTTGAAATTTTGGAATTATATATGTATAAGTTTTTGCAAAATATTGAAAACTAAGTTTAATATGATGTTAAGTTTAAAATTGATGGAGATGATGCGAATGATTTTTAAAATGGCTTTATAGCATGCAACTAATAAAACTAAAATTGTTGGATAAAAGGAGTATATAATTTACATGGAATTATTTACAGGCCTTGTAATAGTGCAGTAATTAAATTTTAATTTGACCCGTGCATATGTTAGGATTTATAATTATATATATAAGTATGCAATGATTGAGTTGTAAATCCATGTACCATTCATATCACACGGTAGTGCAATTAAAATCCTTAGAACATTTTGTCCCTATCGATTTTGCCTCTTTTGTTTCATTCTGGGGGCTAAATCAAACCAACAAGTACATAATTAATTGTGCTATAAGCAAAACATTTTATATTAATTATTGCAAAGTTTACAGGTTAATCATTTTAATTATTTCTTTAAATCTTGTAGACCCAATAAAAGAAGTGGGGGTTTTATTTTGGCTCAGTTAAAAAAGATTTTGATAAGTCTTCCCGACAATTTATTAAAAGAGGTTGATTCCATAGTTGCTATGGAGCGAATTAACAGAAGTGAATTCGTGAGGGAGGCTATGAAGCTTTATATACGAGAAAAGAGAAGAATTGAAATGAGGGATAAGATGAAAAAAGGCTACCAGCAGATGGCCGAGATTAATGAGAAGCTGGCTGAAATATGGTTTGAAGCTGACAATGATCAACAGCAAAAATATGAGGAAGGGCTTAGGGAGTTGGAAAAATAGTGGTTATAAAACGTGGAGATATATTTTATGCTGACTTAAGTCCGGTTATTGGTTCGGAACAAGGAGGCATTAGGCCGGTGTTGATAGTGCAGAATGACATAGGTAACAAATACAGTCCTACTGTTATAGCTTCTGCGATAACATCACAGATAAACAAAGCAAAATTGCCTACACATATAGAGTTGAGTGCAAAAGATTATGGACTGCCGAAAGACTCCGTAATACTTTTAGAACAAATACGAACTATTGATAAAAAGAGACTTAGAGAAAAAATCGGCCATCTTGATGATGAGCTTATGGAAAAAGTTAATGATGCTCTTACCGTTAGTTTTGGATTGGTGGAGATGTAATAAGGGGGTTACGAAAGATGAAAAGTATTAGAAGGTGGAACAAAAAAACTGTAATTTCGGTTTTGATTATTACTTCAAGTTTGGTGGCAGTACATATTATTCAGGCAGCAACAGCTGAGCCTGGTACAGATGCAGATCCACTAGTTACTAAAAGCTATGTGGATCAGAAGTTTGAATCGTTTTCGGGTATAAAGGAGCTTGACAGTAAAATTGCTGCTCTTACTACAAAAAATGAGGAGCTTGCTACTAAGGACGCTGAGCAGACAAAAAAGATTGAAGAATTAACTAAGGCATTAAATGATCTTTATGAGAAAAATGATGAATATAAGATTAAGACAGAAGAACTGGAAACCAGACTTCAAAGCATTGAAACCTACGGAAAATTTGTAGCACTAGAGCTTACTGCGGATCAAAAGCTTATGACAGGAGAAAGCGCAGAAATAATCCTCAGGGGTGGAAAAGCAAAGGCTATTGGAGGAGAAGGCGGAGGTTTGTCGGATATTACTTCCGGTACGGGAGCCGATGTTAATACAAATCAGGATGTGCCTTTAAATCACTTGCTGTTGGTTTCAAGAGATGATGGAAGAGGAATAAAAATTGTAAGCAAAAAGGCATGGGTGCTTGTTAAGGGTCCATATACTATTGAAGAGAAGTAAAATAAGAATAATATTTTGTAAAAAATTCTGTGGCATTGAGTAAACTCGATGTTGCGGATTTTTTTTGTATTTGTGTATTCTTTATTGCAAACAGGTTTGACAGACTATAGCTAATCAGAGATTAAAGCTCATCTAATATCTAATCGAATGCTCTTGGAAAATGTTTATGAAGCTCCTGTTTCACTGTTCAACAACTATAATTATTACAAGTATGACACATTGGGACGACTTACAAGAAAAGGATACATAGGACAAAGCAAAGAGTATAATTCTGCAACATCTACATGGTCTACTGTACAAAATGGTAACTACAAAGAGTACGTTTACAATAAAAATGGTCAGGTAATAACAGAGGCTGATGAGGAAAGCAATATAACCCAGTATAAATATACACCAGAGGGCAAATTACTCAGCACACTTGATCCTGCAAACAAAGACAGAAATCTTTCATTTACAGTGAGTTATGTCTATGACACATTAGGAAGAGTCACACAGGAAAATTACATAGACTCCTTAAACAGCACTACGGGAAAAATAGTAACTTATGAATATACAACTCAAAGTGTTGGAAGTGTTATTAAGACCTATACCATAACCAAAAGGGTAAACCTTACAGAAAATGGTGGAGTGCTCGAAATAAACAAATATGACCTTTTGGGGAATGTTATAACCCACACGGAATGCAAAGGCGGAGTACCCTATGACTGGGAATATGAGTACAACAACTTCGGGAAAATTGCTCTGTCAAAAGAACCATATAAATCAGGTGGTGTATTAAAGCAGATTCAGAAGAAATATCAGTACAATTCATTGGGGATGTTAGTGTATGTTCAGAATATGATGGATACACCGACAGCTACAGGAGATGATGTTTGTGATCTCTATAGCTACAACTTGGTAAGTGGTAATCTGCTTTCTTCTTGCCATCAGAATTATAACGGCACAGATGCAATAACAATATCTGCAACATATGACAAGAATAGCAATCAACTCACAAGCACTGATGGGAATGGCGTAACAGTAACTTATGGCTATGATGAAATAGACAGAAAAGTGTCTGAGTCCGTAACTATAGATACTGTGGAACACAAGGATGTTATTGACTATGATTTAAATGGAAATATTACAAGAACTGTAGACTGGAGAGGAAACAGCTGGTATTATTCCTACGACTCCATGAACAGGCTGTATGAAAAGGAAGACCCATATAATACAGTGTATGAAAAACTTGAGTATGATGCTAGAAACCTTCAAGTCAGTTCATATGATGCAAATGACAAAAAAACCGAATATACATACGACAAAAACAAAAGGCTGACTTCAACACTGGATCCACTTAGCCACACACAATCCCAGACTTATGATAATTTGGGTAATATAAAGGAAAAAATAGACGGAAGAAACAATCAAATTGTATATAAATATGATATAATGGGAAGGGTTGAGGAAGTCTATGATTCAACGGTATTAAAGTCTAAATATACCTATTACATAGACGGTGCGCTAAAGGAACAAAAGATAGGTAATGCTACAACAAACTATGTAACAACTTATACATATAACCCGTTCGGAATGGTTGAAAGTATAACGGATCCGACGGAAACAGGAGTTCCAACAACTACAGAGACTTATGAGTATTATCCGACAGGAGCAGTCAAATCCAAGATAGATAGAAATGGAAAAACAACTACATATGAGTACGATTGCCATGACAGGATGCTCAAGCAGACAACAGGAGATTCGAATAATTCAATAACAATAACAATTCCAAACACTACTTCAGACAAAGGCTATGATGGAAACGGCAATCTTAAAAAAGTCATATTGGAAAAGAAAGTTTCAGGGACAGTTGTAAGTACGATAACTACAGAAAGAATCTACGATGATTTAGACAGAGTAGCAACAAAGAAGGAGACTTCTGTAGAAGATGGAGTGACTACTGTAATAGGACCTGTAACCTATACCTATGACCTTACTTCCGGAGTATTGGATGGTGAAGTAAAAGAACAGTCTTCTTACCCTGGAAGTAATATAGTTACAAAAGTCTATGACTGTGCAGGCAGGTTAAAAAGTGTATCAGACGGACAACAGACAGATTATGAGTATGATGCAAACGGTAGAAGAGATAGCATTACATATAATGATACCTTTAAACAGACTTATACTTATTATGATGATGGATTATTGGATGAACTTACCAATCTGGTGAAAAACTCATCCGGTGTATACGTAGAAAGCGAATACTACAAATACTACTATGATGCAGCCCACAACATGACAGGGAAAGATGAACGGATCTCTGGAACGACCAAAACTACAACATATGAATATGACTCAATGAACCGTTTGGAGACTGTAGCTGAGCCGGGCAAAACTACCGAATATACATTTGATTCAAGAGGAAACAGAGAAACCGTAACGGTTACAGAGGGAAGCGACGTAACATATACCTTGTATGAGTATACTAATAACAACAGGCTCAAATATGAAACAAAAAGAAATGACGGGCCTACAGGAACAATCATTCAAAAGAAACAGTATACTTATGACAACAACGGTAACCTGACTGCAATAACAGACATAACAGGAACGCCAAGTGTAATAACGACAAATACATATACCCTTATAAATCAATTGGAGAATTCCACAACAGCAGGCAATACGATGAAAAATACGTACAATGCTGAAGGAAAAAGGGTATCAAAAGCTTTGAACACAGGTTCGCCTACAAGGTATTTCTATGAAGGCAATAAGGCAGTATTTGAGTATGCAAATGGCGGAACAGTAACGGCATTTAATGTTATAGGTGCAAATCTTATATCCAGAAAGATAGGAACAAACAAGGTATACTATTCCTATAACGGACATGGGGATGTAACAGCCCTTTTAGATGCGGCTACAAAGAATAAAAGAGCTCAGTACGCCTATGATGCATTTGGGAATGTAACCGATGAAAAGTATTATGACAGCAACGGAAATATAACAACAAATCCTGAAAACACTATAAAAAGTCCTATAAGGTATGGAGAATATCAGTATGACAGTGAGACTGAATACACCGATGCCCAAGGGAACTTTGTTACAGGACTGTATTACCTAAATGCAAGGCATTACGACCCGGGAACTGCAAGGTTTTTAGAGGTGGATACCTACTCAGGTAATATAGCAGACCCATTAAGTTTAAATCTCTACACTTATTGCAGGAATGAGCCAATAATGTACACTGACCCGACAGGGCATTATACACAAGGAAATCTATTAAGTTATGAATCAGGACAACAGCAGAATTATGACCCTGATGTGTGGGAACTCCAAAGAGACTTGATGTATCTCGGCTACATGAATAGAGAAGAAATTCCGTCAGGGCGTGAAGGTTATTATGATCCGGCGACTATGAATGCGGTAAATGCATTTAAAAACACGCATTTATCTGGTGGAAATACGGGTAACAATGTAGGAAAAGTAGGAGATACAACATGGCTGTACATAAAGAGAGAGGTTAATCTAAAGAATTTAGAAGGAATGGCAAAAAACGATAATTTTGCCAAAGCAAAAGCAGCGATTTGGGATGATTTTTATAGTTCTTACGATAAACTGATAGCTAAACCTAAATCATCAAGCAGTACATCAGGTAATACATTTGATTATGGCAAAAGTGTTTCTTCAAATCCGGGGACGAGTAATGGTAATCTGACAGTTGGGGGATATGTTGGGGTACATAAAGTATTAGGTGATAATTATCATTCAAGTATAATTATAGTAATAGATAAAAATAGCATTTATTATAATGATGATAGGTTTCTTAATTATGGTGAAGATTCAGGAATGAAATATTCAACTATTGGAGCTGGTTCCAAAGGTTTGACCCCAATATTACCAGGAAGGGATAAGCTTATAAGTGATGTTAACCGAAAAAAAGATGCTGATTTAACTATTAAAGTTCAATACATACCAATAGAAATAAATGATGAAAAAATTGCTGAACTATTTGAGTTAAGGGAAAACTATGAAAAAAATAATAAAGAATCAAAGTATGCTATTGAATATGATTTATTTCCTAAAAAACCAAATGCACACAATTCCAATTCATTTATCTCTGGTTTGTTAAACGCAGCAGGGTTTACTAATGTTCCTACACCCACAAATAATGTTCCAGGATGGAGTAAACCAGTACCAAAGGATATGTTCAAATAATAAGGAGAAATAATATGAAGAGAAAAGCCATATCAATTATAGTGCTCATTTTAGTATTGATGAGTGTGATAGGAGTTGTTATTATGATAACCAACCCATTATTAAGGTCTGAAGAAAAAATTCGAGAAAAACTATTAGAAACTACTCCTATTGGTACTAAAATGGAAGATGTTATAAAGCTAGTAGAAAGGAATGAAAAGTGGGAAGTTGCACGTATAAATTATGAACGTGGGTTTTGGCATCAGAGGATATATCCGAATAGAACTGTAGGGAAAAAATCAATACAAGTTGAGTTGGGTGAATATAGATTCATTTTAATTACAAGTGTAACAGTTTATTTTGGGTTTGATGAAAACTCAGAATTGATTGATGTTTGGGTTTGGAAAACTACTGATTCATTTTAATTTTATCAAGAAGAAAAGAGGCGACTGTCTACATGATGATCGTCTTTCTTTTTACCCGGTTGCCACAAAAACGGTAGTCGGGTTTTCTTTCGGTAAGTGCTTCAAAAGATGACGTCTAGCTATATAACGATCATTGCGATAAGCTAATGCTGTCATTTTTTGAAGCACTTTTTATGTTTTTGATTCAGCCTGCATTTATCGGGTAAATCCTTTGACCAAGGCAGGTACTTATCCAGAAGTTCTGGGTGGTTTTTAAAATCTGTATTAGGCATTGCTTCAAGGATATATTTTAGATACTCATACACATCCAAAATATTTGCTTTGGCAGATTCCACTAACGTATAAAGGATCGCATTAGCAG
>JAEZUI010000213.1 GCA_023421115.1 Bacillota bacterium
CCTGTAAATAGTATTTTGACCTTTCCATAATGTAATTTTAACACTAATGAGTTGTTATTTGAAGCCGATTCTTGAATAAATGCCTCCTCCTTAGGCCACAATACATCAAGATGCGTCAAATTATCAAGCTTTATCACGTCACCTTTTGCACACATTTGCACTTTTATTTTCTCCTTTTGTGCTATATCATATATTTTTTTCAATCCACTATCAAGAGGTATTTGTGGCATAATCAAATTACCCACCTTCATTTTTTTCATGACCGGTATCAGGCCTTGTATGTGATCATCATGCCCATGGGTTGCAATAACTAAGTCTAGCTTGTCAATACCATAATCGAGCAAAAAGGGAATAACGATATTTTCGCCTACACTCGTACTGTTAGCTGACGCGCTGCTGTATCCCCCTCCATCTATCAATATGGTTTTACCCTTGCTCGTCCGTATAAAGGCAGAATCACCCTGTCCAACATCAAGAAACACAACATCTAGTCCTTTTGGAATGAGTGCGCTGTATAAAAATGTACCAAATATCAATAAAACCGCGACTAGACAATATTTTAAATTTATTTTCGCATTATATTTTGGTCTGTACCAGAAAAAATACATAATAACTGCATAATAACAAATAACCATAACAAAGGAAGGTGTAACAAGTGTTTTAACTGCCCATGGCATATCTGCAGAAACTTTAGTCACAAAAAGAACAAAACTCAATAATACATTATTTACATATCCTAAAAGTATAGAAAAAACAATGTGTATTTGCCCTAATATGGCCATAAGAGAACCTAGAATAGTTATAAATTCTACTATAGGTACAACAAGTAAATTAGATATAATGGAAACCACAGATACTGTGTTAAAATAAAAGACGGTAATTGGCAACACACCTATCTGTGCTGATATTGTTGCCGCAAGTACATCCGCAATGAAGGACGGAATAAACTTAAAACTTAGCATCTGTTTTAAATTCTTATAGAATAGCACCAAAGAAATAGTAGCCGCAAACGACAATTGAAAACCTATATTAAAAAGAATCCCAGGGTTATATAAAAGCAAAACCAGTGCAGCAAATGCTATGCTTGTAAAAATTTCAGTATCTCTCCATATTATCTGCCCAGATAAAATTACAATCGCCATTATGACAGCCCTTAAAACCGAGGGTTCAAATCCCGTAATCAGTGTAAACAGTATTAAAATTGCCATTATCGATATATTTGCGTATTTTTGCCGTATTTTAAGTTTTTTAAACAAAAAAACAAGGGGTAATACTATAAACCCGACATTGCTTCCCGAAACAGCCATTATATGACTTAAACCCGAAGCGCTGAAGGCATCCTGTACCTCTTGACTTAAATCCTGTTTGTAACCTATCAACATTCCGTTTAACAGTCCTGCTTGTTGAGGCGGTAAACTTCTGTTTATTACATTTACGATTCTAGCCCTTAGATCTAACCCTAACTGTATCAACAAATTTCCTTTATTTTTATCGCCAATACTAATGTTGTAATCCATCACAAAAATAGTTGCTGAAATTCCGTTATGATTTAAGTAGCTCCTATAACTAAAGCCTGCAGGGTTGGTTCTGTCTTTGGGAATATTCAAGGTTCCACTTACTGTTACTTCTCTGCCATAATCTATAAAATCACTGTTTTGACTAGGCGTAGATAACATAATCTTTCCTTTAACCTTATCCGTCTCTTTATGACCTTGAAGGTATACCTCTTCTGTTTTGAGCTGGTATACCACTTTACTGCTATCGGCGTTTGGAGCGGAATCTATATATCCTTTTATGCAAACTTGTTCCCCAGCATATTTACTGAATTTATTTGCATTTTGATTATAGGTATGCAAATAATATAAGCCACCAAAAATATAGAGAATTACAATTCCAGACAGTAAAAACTTTAACCCATTCCTAAACTTACTATACACAACAACTGAAAGAATAAGCAATATACAGGAATAGAGCATAAACCAATAAGATCGCGTAAGATTTGCAAGTAATATGCCTGACATAAAAGATATGCTCAACAAAACAAGTGGTCTGTTCATATATTCACCCCTATCGAAGTGATCGAATACAAAGGAAGAATCAAAATATAAATTCCTACTTTTTTGTTATTCCTTATTAGCTTTACTAAAAAAATCTCAGGGAACATCTGTCCCTGAGATTTTTAATTGTAATGTCTTATTTAAGAATTTTTCTAGCAGTCATATAACATTCGTCGTAAAAGCCACTGTTTATATCGCTTATAACAACTTTTTTTGCCTTACTTCCAGAGGATGCGTGAATAAAGCTGCCATTTCCAATATAAATTCCTACATGATTAATATGGTTCATACCTCCGTTTGTATCGAAGAAAACCAAATCTCCAGGCTGTAAATTGGATTTTGACACCTTAGTCCCCTGAGCCGCTTGATCCGATGCAACTCTGTTTAACTTAATTCCAAAATGATTAAATACATGCCATACAAAACCTGAGCAATCAAAACCTTTTCGTGAAGTACCCCCATATACATACTTGACTCCAAGTAAGTCTTTTGCATAGGCAATGATTTGTGTTCTCTTATCTGAAGTATCAGAATTGGAGGTTTCTCCTCTTGATGCAAACGAAGAACCAAAGGATACATATGTACCATATACCCAACCGCTTACTCCATTTTTAGTTTTGATATTGTACCAATCGGAGGATTTACCTAAAATATCCACTGTATCTCTGGCGTTTACTTGACTGATTACTTCGTGGTCTGTCCCTGGACCTATTCTAATGTTAACATCATCACCAGTAATTATTCCTTCAATCACTGCTGCAAGAGTCTCTGTCTGATTTGAATCATCAACTTCCACATCAGCTTGCTTTGTGGCTTCCTCATCTTTTTGGTCGGCATCTTGTTGAACTTTTTTATTGTTTTCATCGGTATTTTCTACTGTGGCGGAAGCTTTTTCCTGGTCCTTTTTATCTGTCGCATCCTGTGGCTTGTCCGCTGAAGTTTCGGATTGTTCAGAACTTTTGGCGTCTTGAGAAGACTTTACAATTTCCACCGGAAAAACCTCTCCATACACCCAACCCGATTTACCGTTCATACTGATTTTGTACCAATTTCCTGAATTTTCCTCTATCGTTGCTCGGGAATCCTTAAAAATATTTTCTATATTGAGTGATAAAATTGAATTATCTTGAACGTTTGAATTTCTTTGATATGAGTTATTTTTATCGATATCTGCATAAGAAAACGAAACCGTAAGAAAAATCGAAAGGTTTAAAACTGCTGAACACAAAATTACTTTACTGTACTTTAACATACTTAACCTCCTACTTTATATCTTTCTTTTGAATCCATGTAAGCTTATCAGCTATCTGTGCGTATATTGTAGGACTTTTCTTAAATTAGACAAGACCATTATACATGTATGTGTTTTCTTTGTCAAACCATAAATCTCCTAAACACTCAGAACACCTCCTGTGTCAATTATAACACGGTTTTTCTTTAGTTTACATAATGTAATCGTCTCGAATTGCATCTGTCCATATAGTATATATCGACTATTTGCACTAGGACTATTAGGTTAGGCCAAAAAGTCGGTAATAATTTTTTGAATTATACCGACTTATACATTATTATGGCATTTGATACCTCTTCACCAAACCTAATACAATTATCTACACGCCCAAAATGCTCAAACCCCAAACTTCCCCAAAATTTATATCCTCTTGTGTTACGGTCTGAAACAGCTATGTACACTCTTGAAACATTACTTTTTAACTTAGTGTAACTTATAAGTAAATTTACTGTTTTAGTCCCATATCCTTTATTTTGATAGGTTTTATCTATAATAAGAGTATTAATCCAAATCGATACTTGAGATTCCTTTTTTATTTGTCCCTTTAAAACACCTATCATTTCGCCCGTAGACGAAATAAATATACCTGTCCAAAAGTGATTTTCACTCTGCTCGGCTTTATTATACATTTGTGCTAACTGATATATTGCTACATCCCCCTCAATACCTGTTGCATATCTAAATTCTTCACTATTATACCATTGAAGTATACTTTTTAAATTAGTAGGATTTATATCCACTAAATATACATCCTCGGCCTTGGTATTTATTTTATACATAATACCTCCAAAAGTAGAAAGTATTTTATCCTTAGGAACGGTTAAAATATAAGTTCTAACTCTGGGATAACGAAAAACTTGATTTGATAATGTTCTCACAATATGAGAATAAGAAGTTGTTTTTTCGTTATCCCTTAGCAT